>JAFDAP010000230.1 GCA_019313765.1 Deltaproteobacteria bacterium
CCTTTTATCAATATTCCTACGCAGACCGGGTACTGGTCGAAAACAAAGCATAAATTCGGTCCTTTATACGTTTGGCAGGTCACCCTGTGGTACGGCAAAGCAGGGCATTTAAGTAAAAAGAAATATGGTAATGTCTGGCCCGTCAGGTATGCGGAATTACAGAAGTAAAAAGCCTGGCCCAGAGGGGATTTGCTTTGTTGGAATTTCATTAACTTATTGAAATTCCAAATATCAAATTCCAAATATCAAAAAAATTCCAATGACCAAAATTCGAAAATCCAAACAATGTCTTTTGTCCTGGAAGGTTTTGGTCATTGAATATTGGAATTTGAGATTTATTTGTAATTTGGTGCTTGTAATTTGTATTTTTAGACACAAAACTCCAAGTCAGAGCCATTATCTCTGACCACGCTCAGAGGACATGGTTTTCTAAAACGAAATGAAGAGGATTCGTAGTGGAATTTGTCACCATTGGAAGCGCAACCCATGTCGGCATGAAAAGGCAAGAGAACCAGGACTGTCATGCCTGGCATTCACCCGAGGAGGGAAGTAAAAAAGGGATACTCCTGGCCTTAGCCGACGGCATGGGAGGTCGATACGGGGGATCCACGGCCTCAAAAATTGCGGTTGATGTTCTCATTGAAACGTATTATAAGAATATGTCGCATAGTATTCCGGAATCGTTGGAAAAGGCATTTCACAAGGCCAATGAAGAAGTTGTTGCTAAGGGCAATACGGATATAAATTTAGCGGGAATGGCCTCGACCCTCACCGCTGTTGTGTTGAAACCGGATAAGATGTATTATGCCCATGTCGGGGACAGCAGGGGTTACAGCATCCATAAAAACGAAATTACACAATTCACTGAAGATCATTCATATGTGGCGGACCTTATAAAGGCCGGACAGATCAAGGAGGAAGAGGCATCGACACACCCTGAGCGGAATATCATCACAAGGGCCATCGGCCTTGAACCCGAATTAGGGGTGGACGCGCCCACTGAGCCACAACCTATAAAAAAAGATCAGTATATACTGTTGTGCTGTGACGGTCTTCACGGCGTTGTTTCAAATGAAGAAATTATGAGCGCCACGTATGAATATCGGGAGCCGGACCGGATATGTGAGAAACTGGTGGATAAGGCAAACGAGCGCGGCGGCCCCGATAATATCACAGTAGTAATAGCAAAAGTGGGCAGAATCGGTTTGATGAGCAGGATTATGAATCTCGTGAGGTAACTGTTTACCCCAGGTTTTGTTATGGACCAGCAAATAGGCGACTATGAAATCATAAAATCACTCGGAAGAGGCGGGTTCGGCAGTGTCTGGAAGGCAAAGTCGAGCACGGGCAATATCGTTGCCTTAAAAATTCTCAATCCCCAGGTGTTGGACAATGCCAGAGTGGTCAAGAAATTCTTTCACGAGGCAATGATCTTGGCCAAACTGGATCATCCGAACATATGCAAGCTTATGGAGTTCTTCCCGGATGGAAACAATTACGCCATCGTCATGGAATATGTTGAAGGCGTTGAGCTGAAAAAACTCCTGAAAAATCAGGAAGGCCAGCTGCCCCTTGACCAGGCGAATAAAATCGCCGGACAGGCCCTTTTGGCCTTTCAGTATGCCCATGAAAACGGGATATTGCACAGGGACATTAAGCCCGCAAATATCATGATTAATAATGACGGCGACAGCAAGATCATGGACTTCGGCATTGCAAAAATCTCCACCACCGCGACCCATGATACTGCGGCGAAAATGCTTTCTGTCCATTATGTACCGCCTGAAAGATTTGATCAAAAAAAGGTTATTGACGCAAGGTCAGATATCTACTCCCTCGCCCTCGTATTTTATGAGATTTATGCCGGCAGACGGGCCTTCATGGTAGAAGAAACCTCCCAGATCATGTTCTGTCACTTAAACGAGATCCCTGACCCGCCTGAAAAATACCGGCCTGATATGCCTCATGAGATCAGCCAGGCCATATCAAGGGCCCTTGAAAAAGACCCCGATGACCGGTTCAAGGATTTCAAGGAATTCCAGCGGGCAATGGAAGGCGCCATGCCGATCCCGGATGACGCCACCCAGGCAGTTGATATCGAAACCATACAGCCCGAGCCTGTAAGTGAAGTAGCTATCGAAAAAAAGAAAAGCCCCGTATTGATGATAACTTCAATCGCGGTTGTTGTTATTGCCCTGTTTGTGGGGGGCTATTTTGCCTATAATATGTATTTCCTCCCGGGGCCGGCACAGGGACCAGAAATCACTGAACCGGGCAAACCTTCCGAACTCCCGTATGGAAAAGACAAAAGCATCATGATAGTTATCCCCAAAGCGGAATTCGTAATGGGTTCGGATAAATACTCTGGTGAAAAGCCCGTGCAAACAATCTACCTGGACAACTACTACATTGACAAATTCCTGGTTGCAAATGCACAATTCCAGAAATTCGCTGAAGAAACAGGGTATGTCACGGACGCTGAAAAGGCAGGCGGGGGAATGGTGCGGATCGGCAGGCGCTGGAAAAAGGTGAGGGGGGCAACGTGGAAAATGCCTGACGGGCTTACCTCGATCGATGGGCAGGAGAACCATCCCGTAAGCCAGGTTTCCTATAATGATGCCTCAGCCTACTGCAAGTGGGCGGGAAAAGATCTCCCCACAGAGGCCCAGTGGGAAAAAGCCGCAAGGGGACCTGAGGGAAATGAATTCCCCTGGGGCAATGAAGATCCCGATACTACCATGGCCAACTTTGACAATTTCAATGGCACCACCACCCCTGTGGACAATTACGAAAAAGGGAAAAGCTTTTATGGCATGCATGATGCGGCAGGAAATGTTTATCAGTGGTGCAAGGACTGGTATGGAACAGGGCAAAGGGCCGAAAAGAATCCCTCCGGGCCGGCATCCGGTAAGGAACATGTTGTAAAAGGCGGCTCCTTTATTGAGGGCACGGAAAGTCTGCGTTCCGCCAACAGGGACAGGTACAAACCAGATTACAGCAGCTACCTGTTCGGTTTCCGCTGCGCATGTGAAAAGTAAAAAGCCTGGCTCAAAGGACCAGGCTTTGGTTCTCCCCAGAGGGGATTTGCTTTGTTGGAGTTTCATTGACTTATTGAAATTCCAAATATCAAATCCCAAATATCAAACAAATTCCAATGGCCAAAATTCAAAAATCCAAACAATGTCTTGTCCTGGAAGTTTTTGGTCATTGAATATTGGAATTTGAGATTTGTTTGTAATTTGGTGCTTGGAATTTGTACTTTTAGAAACAAAAATCCAAGGCAGAGCCATATAGCTCTGACGCGCGCGCGGAGCGGGGGAGGACCAGGTTTTCAATGAACCTATCAACCTGAGTAATTACCCTATTTCTTATTCAACCCCTTCAAAACCTCATCCGTTATGTCAACACTCGGATCCAAATAACCGACGGCCTTTGGGTCCTTTAAGATAATGGTATATTTCCTCTTTTTTGCCACCCGCTTCAACACGCCGTCGGCCTTCTTCAATATAATGGCGACCAGTTCCCGGTCCTCTCTCAGGATATCCTCCTTGGCATCCGCAAGCAGTCTCTGATATTCCTTGTATACCCTTCTAAGGGTCTCGATTTTATTTCGCTTTTCGACAAGGTCCATGCTGGCGCCCTTTTCAGTAAGAAGCGATTTCAGGTTATTGACTTCCCACAGTTTATTAGAGACGATCTTTTCCCTTTGTTTGCGCATTTTCAGGATATCGGCCCGCGCGGCCTTACCCATCTTGGATTCATTGACCAGTCTCTGCAGATTGATAAACCCGACCTTGTCCCCTGCATGTGAAACAGCGCACAGTGTCAACCCAAAAGCAACGCAGCATGTCATGGCCAATAAGCTTTTTATTCTCATTTCTTTATTTACTCCTTAAAACCACTATTGTCCCCCTTTAATAAAGGGGGGATGGGGGGATTATAAATTGAAAAAATAAGCCGGTTTGTTTTTTCAATTCAAAGAAGAAAGCTGGATAACCAGGTCTCCGGCCTCTGTTTCTTCATACAAAAGTGTCGGCATGTAAATACCGAACCTGGAGGGCCGGAGAGAATCGGGCGCCAACCATGAAGTCTCCCTCTCCCTTTTTCTCTTCAGGCATTCCTCATCATCCGGGTCGCACTCCTCTTCCTCATCCTCCTCCATAGCAATCTCAATCCACAACGGGGCCTTATTGAAGAACTCGGCCTGGGCAGCCTCCTTCAACAGTTGCTCGATCTTCTCCT
>JAFDAP010000231.1 GCA_019313765.1 Deltaproteobacteria bacterium
TTTCAATAAGGCAATAAAACTCCAACAAAGCAAATCCCCTCTGGGGATAACCAAAGCCTGGTCCTCCCTCCGGGCCGTAGGCCCTATGGGCCGGAGGCTGGGCCAGATTTTTTACTTTATAGAATCGACGCCTCCCATATACGGTTTAAGGGCTTCAGGTATTATTACACTGCCATCCGCCTGTTGATAGTTTTCGAGAATGGCAACCAAAGTCCTTCCCACTGCCAGGCCGGAACCGTTCAAAGTGTTTACCAGTTCCGTGCCCTTCTCCCCTTTTCTCTTAAACCGTATCCCGGCCCGCCTTGCCTGAAAATCACTGAAGTTACTACAAGACGAAATCTCCCTGTAGAGTCCCTGACCCGGCAGCCATGCCTCTAGATCGTAGGTCTTGGCCGCGGAAAAACCGAGGTCTCCGGTACAAAGCGTAATCACACGGTACGGGAGTTCAAGACGCCTTAAAATCTCTTCTGCGTTTCTGGTCAATTTTTCCAATTCATCATACGATTCCTCCGGTCTCGTGAACTTGACCAGCTCAACTTTATTAAACTGGTGCTGCCGAATGAGGCCCCGGGTGTCCTTGCCGTAAGATCCGGCCTCTGAACGAAAGCATGGCGTATAGGAAACATAGTAAACGGGCAACTGGTCCTCAGAAAGGACTTCATCACGATGAATATTGGTCACGGGCACCTCTGCCGTGGGGATCAGATAAAAATCCCAACCCTCTATTTTGAAAAGGTCTTCTTTAAACTTGGGTAACTGGCCGGTACCGGTCATGGAATCAGAATTTACCATAAAGGGGGGCAGGATCTCGATATATCCGTGCTCTTTTGTATGGATGTCGAGCATGAAGTTGATGAGGGCCCTTTCCAGCCTGGCGCCAAGGCCCCGATAAAGGACGAACCTGGCACCGGCAATCTTGGCAGCGCGGGCAAAATCGAAAATGCCGAGTTTCTCCCCGATCTCCCAGTGGTGAAGTGCCTCGAAATCCGTTTCCCGAATCTCTCCCCAGGTTCGAATAACGGGGTTATCTGTTTCATCCTTTCCAATAGGTACGGATTCGTGAGGCATGTTTGGTATAATCATGAGCATTTCGTTCAGCTCATCAACGAACAGGGGCAGTTCCTTTTCCTTTTCCTTTATATTCAAAGAGACCGCCTTCATTTCAGCGATGACTGACGATGCATCCTCACCCTTCTTCTTCATGGCCGCGATCTCGTCGCTGACTCGATTGCGACGGTGGCGAAGCTCTTCCAGGACGGTCAACCTTGCCCTTCTTTCCTGATCCAGAGTCTCAAATCGTGAGATATCCAGGTCATAGCCCCTGGTTTTGAGCATTCCCCTTATGCTGTCGAGATTGGTCCTTACAAATTTCAGGTCTAACATGAACGCTCCTTATCTGCCCGCCGTTTCTGAATTCATGTCTCAAAAGTTGGAACTAATTACACTACATGGTATGGTGAATGAGGGAGGGGCGGCCTTGGCCTACCCTTAATGGGACGCAGCAAGCAGCGCCCCTACAAAATCATTTGAGTTTAACCCTTTTTCGTAGCGCAGAGCTTTAGCTCTGCCATTTTGATGCAGGGCTAAAGCCCTGCGCTACGCTATGAGAAAGAATGCACGAAAAAAAGTTATACTCAAATCATTTTCTTAAAAGCTATAGACATGTAAATCCCAAATCTCAAGCGCATGTCTGTCAGAGTCTAAACATAACGGATTTATTACATGATATGGGCAGGATGGTCAAATCTTTTGATAGGTTTTGATTTGCAGTTTGTCCTCATCCATGATATACGCATTTTTTCGTTGTCTGGTTTCCGTCCCGCCTCGGCAGGATCGGCTCACTCCAAATCCTGGATCAAGGCGACCGTGTCGCAGGATTCCACATTCTGGACCAGGGCAACCATATTGCCGGAACCCGCCGACACGGTCGACTCGTTCCAAACTTTAGACTATTATGACATCATCCAAAACCGACAAAAAACCGAATGCCATATGGCGCTTCTTCAGCTCGGTCAGGCTGACCATTGTGCTCCTGATCATCCTGGCAATCGCATCCATTATCGGCACGGTGATCCCCCAGCAGGGCCAGGGCGCCGTGGAATTTGCAAAAAGCCTCAGCCCGGAATGGTTTCGGTTTCTCAGTTTCCTCAACCTGTTTGACATGTACCATTCCGTCTGGTTCAGGCTCCTTTTGGGGTGTCTCGGCCTGAACCTGATAATTTGCTCTGTTGACAGATTTTCAGGTGCATGGAAGCGATTCAGCACGATCCCGAGACCGGACAGGGAAAAGCCCTTTGAGCACTTACCGCCGGAACAGACGTTTTCCATACAGACAAAGATGGGAAATGCAGCACATAGCATTGGCCGGCTCCTTCAAACCCGGTATAAAAAAACACAAAATAAAGAGACCGGACACAGGCATTTCTTTTATGGCGAAAAAGGGGGTTATTCCCATTTCGGTGTCTATCTCATTCATTTAAGTGTGCTTGCTATCCTCATTGGCGGGCTGGTAGGATCTTTTTTCGGGTTTGAGGCATATGTCAATATAGTGGAAGGGGGAAAGATAGACACCGTAACCCTGAGAAAAGGAATGACACCGTTGGAACTCGGTTTTGAGGTCCGTTGTGACAAATTTACAGTGGATTTCTATGAAAACGGCGCTCCCAAGGAATACCGGTCAGACCTGACGTTCTTTGAAAATGGAAAAGAGGTGGAAAAAAGAAGCGCCCTGGTTAACCACCCGATCCAGTTCAGAGGTGTGACCTTTTATCAGGCCAGCTACGGTAAACTGCCCGGCAAAAAGGTCCGGTTGAAGATTTCAACCCATGCGAGCAAAGACGACATCACGACCTTGGTGGTTGAACCGGGACATCCAATGCAATTGCCTGGCAAAGAGGGACAATTCCGGATAGTGGACGCAAAGGGAGACTTCATGGGGATGGGACCGGCTGTCCTGGTCTTGATCCAACCACAACAGGGTGCTGAAACACACTTCTGGGTGTTTCAGCACCCGCAAATGGTCATGAAAAGACTGCCCGGGCCAATGGCCCAGTCTTCCAAGTTCAATGCTTCCGCGTTCAAACCCTATACCTTTTTCTTAGATGACCTGGAAAGCGCATATTATACGGGTCTGCAGGTGAACAGGGACCCCGGAGTAAACATTGTGTGGCTCGGCTGTTTCCTGATGGTCGCAGGCTTTTTTGTCGCCTTTTTTACGTCCCACAGGAAGATCTGGGTCCGGTTATCAGAAGAAAAAGAGGGGATAAGAATCAGCGTAGCAGGAACCGCCAACAAAAACCCGGTGGGATTTCAGAGGGAACTGGAAAACCTGACTAATGATCTCAAAGATATGTTTTCGGAAAAAGGATAAAAACACATGATTAATTCCATCATCCTCAGCTATATCACATTTGTCTACTTTGGTTCGTTTATGCTCTATCTTTTTATGATGGTTAACGGTAGAGAAATCTTCGGCCGGCTGGCAACTATCGTGACCGCGGTGGGGTTTGCAGTCCAGACCATGGCCATTATTTTGAGATGGGTAGAATCGTACAGCCTGGGTATCGGGCATGCGCCCTTTTCAAATCTCTATGAATCCCTGATATTCTTTGCCTGGACTATTATTCTTCTGTATCTCATTGTGGAATGGCGGACAAAAAACAGGACCCTCGGGGCCTTTGTTACACCACTTGCATTCCTGGCCCTGGCCTATGCCTCCTTTTCCCCGAACATCAGAAGCCACATACAGCCGTTGATCCCGGCCCTCAAAAGCAACTGGCTCATCAGCCATGTGATCACCTGTTTCTTTGGATATGCCGCATTTGGTCTCTCCTTCGGTCTCAGCATCATGTACCTTCTAAAACGGTTGGACAACGACGACAGAAAAAACATCTTTTTGAAACTGATTCCGCAAAAGGGGATCCTTGATGAGCTGAACTACCAGATGGTTGTGATAGGTTTTTTAATGCTGACCCTCGGCATCATCACCGGCTCGGTCTGGGCCTACTCTGCCTGGGGAAGTTACTGGAGCTGGGACCCAAAAGAGACATGGTCCCTGATCACCTGGCTCATCTATGCCTCTGTGCTCCATTCGCGCATGGTAAGGGGCTGGAAAGGAAAGAAGATCGCTATCCTCTGCTTCATAGGATTCTCCTGCGTTATGTTTACCTATTTCGGGGTCAATTATTTAGCCGGGCTGCACAGCTATGCCAAATCCTGATCA
>JAFDAP010000232.1 GCA_019313765.1 Deltaproteobacteria bacterium
ACCCAGGTGTCTATAAAATTGCCGGAGTCGTTATATGTGAGTGCGACACGCCGCTCGCTGTGCTTAGCATCAAATGCCGGAACAAGTCCGAGGTTGACTAAGCACTGGAACCCGTTACATATGCCGAGTACCAGCTTGCCATCCTGGACAAATCGCTCAATTTGCTCACCTAAATGCTGCCTTAGCTTTGAGGCCATCAGGACCCCTGCACCGTGGTCATCGGCCCAGCTAAATCCCCCGCCAAAAACGAGGATGTGATAATCCGCAAGGGATATTCTTCGGCCTCCCATTTCCCCGCTGATCACCTCATTGATGTGTATCCTGTAGGATTCCGCACCAGCTAATTTTAATGAGTAATCGGTCTCATAATCGCAGTTCAGACCGTAGCCGGTTAAGACAATTGCTTTTGGTTTCATTGTGTTCGGTGCGTTCATATTAATTCTCCGAACGGCTTTTTCCATGAATGTTTGAGGTCATTTACATCTTCGTCAATGATCACCTTTTCCCGGTCGTCTTTGACAGAAAAACGGGGTGATTCCGTGACAACACCGGCCCGGCCTATTTTCATGCCGGAAAAAATATTTTCAAAGTCTTCCCTTTTCCCGGGCGCTACTGTAATCACAAATCGGCCGCAGGACTCGGAATAGAGGGCTTGGCCCACGGTAAGCCCGGAAAAACCGGGAATTAGAGAAAGCCGGATTTCCATTCCCAGTTCTCCCCCCATTGCCACCATGGCTAAATGGACGGCCAGGCCACCCCTGGATACGGCGTGGCATGAAGAGACAAGACCTGCCCGAATGGCCTCATGGAGTGCCAGGTATTGGGGCCAAAGCGCTTCAACATCCACGGTGGGGACGTTGAGGCCCAGCGAGCCCATCATCTGGTAATACTCGCTTGCGCCTAATTCATTTCTGGTCTCACCCAACACATAGACAAGGTCACCCGGGAACTTGGCATCCATGGTGACGCATTTGGCAATGTCTTCAATCACGCTTGAGACTGTGAACATGAGGGTAGGGGGCCCCGACACCTTTCGTCTTTCACCGTAAGGGCCTTCCAGGTTGCCGTCAATATACATGCTGTCCTTTCCGGAAAGGAGAGGTATGCCGTAACCCAAGCAATAATCCCTCAAGGCCCAGTTTGCCCTCACCAATTGCGCTGCCTTGTATTTCCCGTCCGGGTTATTTGCAGGGTGATATTCAATCGTGGGCCAGCAGAAGTTATCCAGCCCACCTAAGTGATTGGGATTCCCGCCCACGGCAAGTGCCTTTCTAACCGCTTCATCGATGGTGGCGCCTGTCATGTGATAGGTATCTATTTCCGAATATGAAGGGTTGAGAGTCTGGGACACGGCAATACCCCTAATAGATTCGAGTACAGGTCTTATCACTGCAGCATCAGTGGGCATGTCCCGGCCTGTCCCCACCAAAGGTTTAATCACGTTGCTCCCCTGCACTTCATGGTCATATTGCCTTGCAATCCAGTTGCGGGCGCATATGTTGGGACGGGATAAGATTGCCTTTAAAAGAAGGCCATGATCCTCGGGCTCGGAAAGGACCGGTTCTGTCAAACCCCTCATATTCGGGGGGGTCCATTCAGCATCAAATTCCCACTGGGGAAAATCGGATTCCAGAAGATCCATGCGGATGTATGCGCAGGTTTTGCCCTTGTAGTCCAGTTGCAGGTACCCGGAAGCATTGTATTCGCCGATGACCGTACTTTCCACCGCGTGTTTGGCCGAAAGTGCCATAAAGCGATCCAGGTGTTCCGGTTTTACCGCGATAGTCATTCTCTCCTGGGATTCGGAGACCCATATCTCCCACTGATCCAGGCCCTCATATTTCAATGGTACTTTATCCAAGTCCACGCGAGCGCCATTGCTGAACCGGGCGGATTCGCCGATTGATGAGGAGAGCCCGCCGCCGCCGTTATCAGTGATAAATGTTATAAGTTCCTGATCCCTTGCTTCAACCAGGAAGTCGTGCATCTTTTTCTGGGTGTAAGGGTCGCCTATTTGTACATGCCCTGCCGGCGTATGCTCGCTGTAGGTCTCGGAAGCGGCCGTGACGCCATGGATACCGTCCTTGCCTACCCTGCCGCCTGCCATTATGATAAGTTCTCCGGGACTGGTGGTTTTTTCGTGGGATGATGCACTGCCGATAGTTGCGGGCATGATGCCCAATGCAGTCACAAAGACAAGACATTTGCCAACGTAGCTTTCGTCAAAAAAGAGCAGACCGAAAGGGGTTGGGATACCGCTTTTGTTTCCGCCGTCCCTTACCCCTTCTATGACGCCGTCGAGCAGGCGGCGCGGGTGAAGATGGGGCATCAACTCACCTTCGTATTCCCGATGACCCACGCAGTAACCATACATTCCAAGGATCAGCTTTGAACCCTTTCCCGTGCCCATGGGGTCCCTGTAGATCCCTACGATACCGGTAATTGCGCCGCCATATGCCTCCATATTGGACGGGCTGTTGTGGGTCTCACCGGTAATCACATAGTAATGATCATCATCAAAGCGTCCCACACCGGCGTTGTCCCACAAAACCGATATGACCCAACCCTTTTCCTCCTTGATCTTCAGGGTAGGGGACTCGATACAGGATTTAAAAAGGTTGTCAACGGTTTCCCGGTTTCCCGTTAAAAGATCATGATACCTGAAAAGACCCCTGAACGTGTTATGGTTGCAGTGGTCGCTGCGGGCCTGGGAGATATATTCCAATTCCACGTCCGTGGGAAGATCCAGGCCGACCATCTTCCTCTCTTTCAGGATGTCTTCTCTTAGAAAATACTGGCGTATGACCGGAATATCCCTGTTTTGAAGTGCAAGGTTGCGCTCAAGGGAAATCCGGCCCAGTTCCTCGTTGCTTTGAATGGAAATGGTGCTCACCTCAGGTTCATGGTCAAGGATGACCCTTGGGACCAGAAACCCGATGCCCTTGTCCTTATTCCACTCTGCAGTGGAAAAGACCTTCCACTGCTGAATTATGTCATTGGCCAAAAGATCGCCAGCGATTTTTTTGACCTGTTCTTCGGAAAGCTGTCCCCTGATCTCATAGAGCTTTGACGTATAAACCGCCCGGTCCGGTTTGAACTCGATTCCCAGAAGATCCTCAATGGCCTCACCCGCCGTACTCCCTGCCGTATCCCTGACGCCGGGGCGGAACCCTATCCATATAAGCCAGTCAAAGCCGGTCGCCATGGGTGAAGAGGATGATTCCTCTGTGACCGGGTTTGTGAATATTTCGGTTCGAATCCGCTCCAATTGATCCGGTTTAAGGTCCACATCAAGGGTCAATACCCTGATCACACGAATGTCATCTACTTCAAACCCGAAATATTCCCTTGATTTTCTCTTAATGCCGGCGCCTTCGGCATCCATTAGTTCATTTTTGAGCCTGATCTCCAGCCTTGAAACCATTTGTTAACACCTAAAATTCGAGTAATAGGTTTAAATGAAATGTTGAGGCATATACTGGTTTGTAATTTTGAATTTTGATGGTCTCGTAAAAAGTCGTCACCCCGGCGAAAGCCGGGGTCCAGGTCAGTCATAAGTTTCTGAAAACACTGGATTCCGACTTGGCCGTCATCCCGGACCCCGATCCGGGACGGAATGACAAAAAATGATGTTTTTTGACTTTTTACGAGTTTGTCAATTTTGGTCATTGGAATTTATTTGTTATTTGGGATTTGTTATTTGGAATTTCTAATACTCCATCACTCCAATACTTTCTCCAAAGCGTAAGCCTGAACCGGAGGCTTTTATTACCTGTTTGCCATCCTCAATATTTGCAATCATTTTCGGTAATGTTTTAATGAAAAGCCTGACAGCTTTAGCAAATTGAAATGTTCTTTCTTCAAGATCATATACTGGTTTGTAATTTTGAATTTTGGTCATTGGAATTTATTTGTTATTTGGGATTTGTTATTTGGAATTTCCAATAATTCATCAATCCAGTAATACCTCAGAAGCGTAAGCCTTAAAGGAGGCCAATGAAGAGGAAACCCTCTAATTCCAAAATTAGTTGAATTATGGGGGTGAGTCAATACAATACTTCCGCGTTATAGACCCGGCGAGCGGGTCCGGTACAGGACGTCAACCACATTGCGTACATACTGCTCGTCGGGAATCCCGTCTGTGGCCTCTTGCGGGAATTCAACAATGGATTTGAAGTGAGCGGCAATGTCCCTGTACAATTC
>JAFDAP010000233.1 GCA_019313765.1 Deltaproteobacteria bacterium
GAAATGTCACGCATTAACAACAAATGGCCGTTGGCCAGGGAAGGTTTCCCCTTTATATTTATCGGCTGTTTCTTGACCCTCCTTATTTTCTTCTTAGGACTTATGTATCTCTCGATTCTGGCCGGCATCATCAGTCTCTTCATTATCTTCTTTTTTCGGGACCCGAAACGCAAAAATGAAGCCCCGCACAATGCAGTGCTGACCCCTGCAGACGGTACCATACTGGAGATAAAGCATCTTGAGGATGGGAATAACCCCTTAGGTGAGCCGGGCGTTAAAATCAGCATATTTATGTCCATTTTTAATGTTCATGTTAACCGTATGCCCGTTGGGGGCACGATTGAAAAGATCACTTATCAACCGGGGAGATTTTTTTCCGCCAACCTGGATAAGGCATCCGAATACAACGAAAACAACAGGGTAACCTTACAGACATCCGATTCCCGCAGGATTGTCGTCATTCAGATTGCAGGTCTTATCGCGAGGCGCATTGCGTGCTGGATTAACGAGAAGGAGCAAGTGGTGGCAGGCCAGCGGTTCGGGCTCATCCGGTTTGGGTCCAGGCTGGAGGTATTTTTACCGGTTAACAGCAAAATTACGGCTCAACCGCATCAAAGGGTAAAGGCCGGTGAAACAATTATCGGGTATCTGTCATGAGATCAAAGATAAAAAAAAGATCAAAGAAAACAGGTAAAAAGGGCATTTATGTGCTTCCGAATCTATTCACTTCGGCCAGCCTTTTCAGTGGCTTTTTCGCCATTATTGCCGCCATACAGGGAAGATATGAAACCGCGGCCATAGCGATTCTCATATCATGCGTCTTTGACGGTCTTGATGGCAAAATCGCGCGCTATACCCACACTACAAGCCAGTTTGGGGTTGAATACGATTCTTTATGCGATTTGGTGGCGTTCGGGGTTGCCCCAGCGTTACTTGCCTTCCAGTGGGCACTGGAACCCTTTCGGCGATTGGGCTGGTTAGCCTGTTTTATGTTCTTGATATGCGGCGCATTGCGGCTTGCCCGGTTTAATGTACAGAAAAACACCGTTGAACCCAAATATTTCAGAGGGCTGCCCATCCCGGCTGCCGCCAGCTTTGTTGCATCTCTTGTTCTTTTTACGACATTCCTGGGAGGTCTGCCCGAATCCAGGCATGTTTTGATAATTGTTATGATCTATATTTTGTCCTTTCTCATGGTAAGCACCATCGAATACCCAAGCTTTAAGGAACTTGAACTGAAAAAGCAAAAGCCTTTTGGTGTTTTGGTGGCGACTATCTTGATTCTCATGGTCATAGCATATAAGCCCAAGATCATGCTCTTTATTGTCTTAGCCATTTACATCGCCTCAGGCCCGGTGATTGCCATGTATCGACTTCGCAAAAAACGGGCCATGGCCGATGCTCCCTTGGAGGAGGTGTCTCCCGTTGAAAGGGAGTAACCATGAGAATAACGGGCGGCCAGGCAAAAAACCGGGTCCTGGCATCTCCTAAGGGGCTTAAAATTCGCCCGACAACGGACCAGGTCAGGGAGGCCATTTTCAATATCGTCGGTCAAGACCTTTCCGGTTTGAAGGTGCTCGATCTTTTTGCGGGCACAGGAAGTCTGGGGCTTGAGTCCATGAGTAGAGGCGCACTTAGCGCCCTTTTTATTGACAGCTCACAGCAATCTGTCAACCTGATAAAGAAGAATCTGGCCATATGCGGGTATCAGGATTCCGGGGCCGTTTTAAAAAGGGACTTGAGAAGAGGTATTCCCCTGAACCATCCGTTGATAAAGGAACGTGTTGATTTGGTCTTTATTGATCCGCCTTACCGGAATAATATCATATCTTTTTTGCTTGAGGAGCTTTCAACAAAAGAGGTGGTTTCATCCGGATCGCTTGTGGTCGCCGAATCATCGAAAAGTGAAAGGCCACCGGTTTCCCTGAAAAATTTTCAAATGGTCGATACCCGGTTGTACGGAATTACAAGAATAAGCATATACGAATATGAGGCTAAAAAATGAGTGAAAAAACAGTTGTTTATCCCGGCTTTTTTGATCCTGTAACAAACGGACATTTAAGCATTATTAACCGAGCATTACACATATTTGACAAGCTGATTATCGCCATTCTCAACAACCCCCAGAAGACCCCCCTCTTTTCAGTTGAAGAAAGGATTCAGATGATAAAGCAGGCAATCAAAGGAAAACCGAGTGTTGAGGTGGACTTTTTTGACGGTTTACTGGTTGATTATGCGGTTAAGAGAAATTCAAACGTGATCTTAAGGGGTCTTCGGGCCCTTTCCGACTTTGAATATGAATTCCAGTTGGCGCTTATGAATCGAAAACTCAACCGGGATGTCCAGTCCATTTTTCTGATGACCGACTACAAATGGTTTTATACCAGTTCCACGATCATCAAGGAGGCGGCAAGCTTTGGTGGTGACGTAAGCGGCCTTGTTCCGAAGGCGGTAAACCAAAAATTGAAAGAAAAATTCCAACAGTCAAAAAAAACTTGACACCGTTAAAGGCTTAAGCCATATTTATCACTCAAAAAATTGAAAATAATCCGGTTGTATTCGTAAACTGTATAGCATGAGATCTTTGAAAAACGTTCAATTTTGGCCAAGATCAAGTCAAAGATCCCGGACTTTGAGCGGGAGAAGATGAAAATTTTAACCACAGGAATACTTTAAGTATTTCGAGGATTAAAATTTGAGTCTGACGTCCCGCCTGTGGCGGGAGGCAAAAGAGGGCGTTTTGCAAAGATCTCAACATGAGGAGGATCAAAAGTGGCCTTAACAAAAGAAACAATTATCAATAGCATTTACAACCAGGTTGGACTCAGTAAAAGTCAATCCCGGATTGTCGTCGAAAGGCTTCTTGAGATCATAAAAGAAACCCTTAAAAACGGAGAAAATATTCTCATCAGCGGTTTTGGAAAGTTCGAGATTAAGGAGAAGTCGGCAAGGAGGGGTAGAAATCCCCAGACCACAGAAGATCTTCAGTTAAGGGCAAGAAGAGTCGTTGTCTTCAAAACCTCTGGTGTTCTTCGAAACAGTATTAATAAACAGTCTTAAAGGCTTACAACAAAAGCCTTATCAAAGCCCATAGCCTCTAACTTTTTTTCGATTTCACCTGCCTTGTTCAGTGTCTTTGACTTTGACACACGTACCTTGTAGAGGGTCTCCTCGCCCACCCTGGCATCATGGACTGACACATCCACGTAATCGAAGATTACTTTGAGCCGGTCCGCAAGTTTGAGGGCGTTATTTTTGTTCTTGAAGGCCCCTACCTGCACAGTAAAGTCCCCCAGATTCAAATCTCTGATTTCCACCACAGGTTTTATCCCCTGGGGTGATTTCAGTTTCCCGACTTGTCTGCCCAGCGCTACGATCCTTACTCGGGCCACGCCCGGACCGATCAGGTCAATTTTCTTTGCAGCCGCATACGACAGGTCAATGATTCTTCCCTTTACAAATGGGCCGCGGTCGTTAATCTTCACGATGATTTGCTTATTATTGGAGAAATTCCGGACCCTAACAAAGGTGCCTAACGGAAGGGTTTTATGGGCCGCGCTCTCTTTATACATGTTATATCTCTCGCCGCTGGCAGTGGGACGCCCGTGGAATTTCTTCCCGTACCAGGACGCCTTTCCGGTCTGCACAAAACCGTCTGAATCGGGTAAAGGGTAATAGCGCTCTCCGTTGATCACATAAGGTCTGAGCTTGGGGTCTTTACTCTTTTCCGGAAGGACAATGAGTTTCTTCGGTGGAAAAGTTATGGGTTTGACATAACGCCTTTTTTTCGCACAGGCTGGGAATAATAAGAGCAAACAAAGGCCCAACATGATGAATTTTTTCATAATTTGAACTCAGGGACTTTGCCACAATCGTGGCATTGGAGCAATGTAGTACAAGAGATTGTCTCGTCCCGCAGGACTATCAATGACGATTCTTTTAATAATAGCAGAGAAATGGTTTAAATCAACTCTATTTCTTTCATCTGTATGGCGATATGGGGTAAGAATGTATCTGCTCAATATTGGGGGGAACTCGAATTTATGCAGACATCTCCTGAATAACGACCGGCGCCGTCGAGGCATGCGGATCTCTTTTCAAAGAGCCGCATAACCTTGCTATAGCCCGAATCACGGCGGTCCTATTTACAATTCGGCCCTGAACAGCTCTCCGAG
>JAFDAP010000234.1 GCA_019313765.1 Deltaproteobacteria bacterium
TGACAATAGTATTGATGAGGCTATGGCCGGGTACTGTGACCGTATAGACATTCAATTATTGAGCGATAATAGTGTGATTGTCTCAGATAATGGTCGGGGAATTCCAGTAGATATGCACAAAACTGAAAAGATGCCGGCATTAGAAGTTGTTATGACCAAACTACACGCAGGGGGTAAGTTTGATAATAAGGCATATCAGGTTTCCGGGGGCCTTCATGGGGTAGGGGTATCGGTGGTTAATGCGCTATCCGAGTACCTCGATGTGGAAGTATACAGGGACGGTAAGATATATTTTCAACGCTATGAAAGAGGGAATACAAAAAGCGATCTTGAGATAAGGGGTGATACAAAAAAAAGAGGAACAAAAATACATTTTATGCCAGATTCCGGTATCTTTGAAATTGCTGTATTTGAATTTGAAACCTTATCGACAAGAATGAGGGAACTCGCATTTCTCACAAAGGGGGTAAGAATAAAAATATCGGATGAAATTACAGGTAAGAAGAAGGATTTTATTTATGAGGGAGGCATACAGTCATTTGTAGAATATATAAACAAGAACAAAGAAGTCCTTCACAAAAAAACCATATATATTTCAGGCGAGAAAAGCCGTGTGATAATTGAGATCGCACTACAGTACAATAATTCATATAAAGAGAGTTTGTTTACCTTTGCAAATAATATTAATACTACGGAAGGAGGGAGTCATCTCATAGGGTTTAAATCCGCCCTGACGAGAAGCATAAATCAATATCTTCAGAGCTCGCCGCTGTCTAAGAATTTCAAGGAAAAGCTGTCCGGGGATGATGTAAGGGAAGGTCTCACCGCTGTTATCAGCGTGAAGCTGCCGGAGCCCCAATTTGAGGGTCAAACAAAGACCAAACTGGGGAACAGTGATGTAAAGGGCCTGGTAGAAAACCTTGTTAATGATGGTCTGGGAAGTTTTTTTGAAGAAAACCCAACGGTTATCAAGGCAATCCTTTCCAAGGTAATTGATGCGGCACGGGCGAGGGAAGCAGCAAGAAAGGCCAGGGAACTTGCACGGCGAAAGGGGGTTCTTTCGGATTATTCATTACCCGGAAAATTGGCTGACTGTCAGGAAAGGGACCCGAGCCATAGTGAGATATTCATTGTTGAGGGTGATTCGGCCGGTGGTTCTGCAAAACAGGGAAGGGACAGGAGAAATCAGGCCATATTACCGCTCAAGGGTAAGATTCTTAACGTGGAAAAGGCACGATTTGACAGAATGATATCGAGCGAGGAGATCCGGACCATGATAACTGCCCTGGGCACGGGTATAGGTGCCGAGGAGTACGATATAAACTCACTCAGGTATCACAAAGTTATTATCATGACCGATGCGGACGTGGACGGGGCCCATATCAGGACACTGCTTTTAACGTTTTTTTTCAGGCAAATGCCGGAACTTATTGAAAACGGATATTTGTATGTTGCCCAACCCCCGCTTTACCGGGTGTCAACTGGTAAAAAGGAGCTGTATCTGAAAGACGAAGACGGTTTTAATGAATTCCTTTTGAAGCGAATCTCAGATAAGGAAACAGTTATATTAGAAAACAATGAAGAGATTTCCGGACACAGGCTTGAAAAGCTTCTAAGTGGGGTGATCAAGTTTTATGAAAGCCTAAATAAACTCTCAAGAAGGGGCTACAGTCCCAGATTTGTTGAATTCTTAGCGTCTAATGGCCCGAAAGACAGGGGCCTGTTTAAGAATGAGACATTTATGCAGGGCCTTTTTGAGAGACTTGATGAAAACGGGTTTGAGGTAAAAGACATTCATCAGGACGAAGAGGGTGGATATTACGAATTTATTGTGACAGAAACGCGTAACGGGGGCCAGACATCCGTTGTAAACTGGGAGTTTTTGTCCTCCCCGGAATTGAGGCAGTTAATGGGAATATTTAAGGATTTTAAAGGTTTGAATAAAGGGGCCGTAACTGTCACGGGAGATGGTGAAAAAAAGAGGATTGATGATGCTCAGCAACTGTTGAATGAGCTTATGGGCAGGGCCAAAAAAGGGTTGACCATCCAGAGGTATAAGGGCCTTGGGGAGATGAATCCCGTCCAACTGTGGACAACAACCATGGACCCCGAAAAAAGGACTTTACTTAAAGTGAGGATAGGAGACTGGGTTGAAACCGATGATATCTTCACTATCCTCATGGGAGAAAAGGTAGAGCCCAGGAGGAAGTTTATTGAGGATAACGCATTGGAAGTCACTGATTTAGATATATAAAATCGCAAAGCGATTTAATTATGGAGAATCGAAATGATTGCGGAACTAAAAGCCCATAGCGTCAACATAGAAGATGAGATGAAAAAATCTTATCTCGAATACTCCATGAGCGTGATTGTGGGGAGGGCCCTTCCCGATATCCGGGATGGCCTGAAGCCGGTTCACAGGCGCGTATTGTTCGGCATGCATGATCTAAAGAACTATTTTAACAGGCCATTTAAAAAATCTGCCAGGGTAGTTGGAGACGTGATCGGGAAATATCATCCGCACGGTGACGCCGCTGTCTATGACACGATTGTGCGCCTGGCCCAGGATTTTTCCATGAGATATCCCCTGGTGGATGGGCAGGGGAATTTTGGGTCCGTGGATGGGGACCCGCCGGCCGCCATGCGGTACACGGAAGTAAGGATGACCCGCCTGGCCCAGGATTTCCTTTCGGACATTGAAAAGGAGACTGTGGGTTTTAACCCCAACTATGACGACTCCCTTTCCGAACCGGTTATCCTGCCTACCAGCATACCCAACCTGCTTATAAACGGTTCTTCGGGAATTGCTGTGGGCATGGCAACCAACATCCCGCCGCATAACCTGACCGAGATATGTGATGCCGTTATACGGGTAATTGATGAACCCGACATTGAACCGGAAGAACTACTGAGGATTGTTCCGGGACCTGACTTTCCAACTGCCGGCTTCATCTTAGGGAGAAAGGGAATAGTAGAGGCGTATAAAACCGGAAGGGGTATTATTAAAGTAAGGGCCAGGGCCTTTGTGGAGAAGGTTGGGAAAAACAGGGAAAGGGTTGTGGTATCGGAGCTTCCCTACCAGGTAAATAAGGCCAGGCTCTTGGAGAAAATAGGTGACCTGGTAAAGGAGAAGAAGATAGAGGGTATCTCTGATATCCGGGATGAATCGGACCGGGACGGGATGCGAGTCGTGATAGAGGTGAAAAGGGATGGAAAGGCATTGGTGATCCTCAACCGGTTGTACAAGTTTACCCAGATGGAGACCTCTTTCGGGATAATCCTTCTGGCCATTGTGAATGGCCGGCCCAAGATACTGACGCTCAAAGAGATTTTAGGGCACTTTGTGGCGCATCGCCGGGATATTATAATAGGACGAACTATATATGATCTAAGAAAGGCGGAGGAGCGTGCCCATATTCTGGAAGGTCTCAAAAAAGCCCTCGATTTTTTGGATGATGTGATCGAGCTTATCCGTTCGTCGTCTGATCCCAAAGATGCAAAGGCGAGGCTTATTACGGATTTTGATCTCTCGGACCTCCAGGCCCAGGCCATCCTGGATATGAGATTACAAAGGTTGACAGGCCTTGAGAGGGAAAAGATAAATGCGGAATACCAGGATCTTATCAAAAACATCGCACGGTTCAAGGCGATTCTTGAGAGTCAGGCCATGGTGCTCCAGATCATAAAAGACGAAATTAAGGAGATTCGGGAAAAATATGGAGACGAGCGCAGGACCGAGATACTCGAGGACCAGGGAGACATTGATTTAGAAGACCTTATCGCCCAGGAAGAAATGGTGGTGACAATCAGCCATCAGGGATATATCAAGAGGAGCTCCATAAGCCTGTACAGGGCACAGCGCCGGGGTGGCAAAGGAATGACCGGTGTAAAACCCAAGGCGGAAGATTTTGTGGAGAACCTGTTTGTGGCCTCTTCACACGACTATTTCCTCTTTTTCACGAACAAGGGACGTGTCTACTGGAAGAAAGTCCATGAGATCCCCGAGGCCGGGCGTATGTCGAAGGGAAAGGCAATCGTCAACCTCCTGGACCTGAAAAGGGGTGAACGTGTGGCGACAATACTGTCGATAAAGGATTTTGAGGAGGGCAGGTATGTGGTCATGGCCTCGAGAAAGGGACTGGTTAAGAAGACCGAATTAGAGTCCTACAGCCG
>JAFDAP010000235.1 GCA_019313765.1 Deltaproteobacteria bacterium
TAACACTGTCATTTCGAAGGAACGAAGTGACTGAGAAATCTTTGATAACACTAAAGAAGATTTCTCCCTTCGGTCGAAATGACATAACGCGGACTTACGCAACTTGGTACTAGTTTTCGGTCGGACGCTATTCATGCAGAGATCGTCGAATAGTTAAATGGTTGAGTCCCGCGGGATTGAGTTGGAAAATAGGGATGTCAAATCAACATATTAGAGTTTCAACGTATCTGCTCAATATTTGGGGTAACGACATAAATTCCCAGAAATACAGATACAAGAGCGCCAAAAAGTCTGCACCTCAGTCAGGTCAGGGCTATCAGGTCTTTTTCTGAGTGATATTTTGTTTTCTTTTCAGGAAGGCATCGAGGTCGGCATCTTTCCGAATACCCAGCCTGGTAAGGGCAAAATCGTACCTTACAGGATCTTCGGGCTCTATTTTCCCAAATGCACTGGTAATCTCTATTGCCGTTCTCATGTCCGCATTTTTCCGCCCCGTCAGTTTCAATGATAGACATATTCGGTGCATGTGTGTATCAAGGGGTATAATCAGCCTGGCAGGACTCACCCTATTCCATCCCCCGGGGTCCACCTGATCCTTTCTCACCATCCAGCGCAAGAAAAGGTTCCATCTCTTACACGCACTGCCCCTTTCAGGCAAAGGTAAGAGGCTATTGCTCCTGCCGTTTGAGTTTATTCTGAGTTCGTTTACCAGATATGATAGCCCGGTGAGGATTGTCCCGTCATCATCCTTGAACCCGGAGAGAAAACATTCGTAAAGGGAGCCGTAACGTTCGATTACGGATTTTGCTCCCATAAGCATCAAAGCAAGCTCTTCCCCTGAGGTAAAACGATGCTTGAAGTCCGAAAAAATACGCCGCAGTGATGAGGGCGTGGCGGACAAAAGGAAACCGTAAGGAGACGGACCCATTTTTTCGAGAACTCCTGATACACTTTTCAGAATCTGGGCAACCCTTCCATAGGCAAGTGACGATGCAATAAGACCGGCCACTTCCCTGTCTTTCAGATCGCGGTAATCGTAAAGGAATTCAAGGGGGTCAGGATGAACCCATTTGCGAGAGCTATAGAAAGCATAAAGGCTTTCAAGCTGTTCCTTTCTTATAAGCTGTTTCCGGGCTGTACTCATTCGACTCCTTAATCCCATCAAATCTCAGTAATGCTCTTAGTGTCAGTTCGGCTGACCTTAATAGCAGCCTATACTATCGGACACGTTAGATTCCTCAACCCCATTTAGTAATAACGCTAAAAAACCATTGGAACATATCCATCTTTTAATAGAGCTGTATCCACCCAGTCTCTTTTAATATCTTTTCTTTGCGAGGCATTTAACGAATTTTTCGTAGGCCCGCATTATTCTGGGTCAGGATTGCATGACGAACACGCGCAACAGCAGTCCCCCTGGTTTATCAGCTTCTTATAAAAAGTTCTTATGATATAGGTAATAGCAACAACTACTATCAGGATTACCAGTAAATTATACATGGTCACCTCCGTCATTCATTTCTTGGACACACCTCGTCTTTATCCCCCTGCAAGCAAGAGTGTAATGTGAACGTTGTCTCCATCTTTGACCTGCTTAGCCAGTTCATTCGGATAGGCGCTTTTAGAATTGATATAAACCTCAATTACTCTCAGCAGTTTGCCCTTCTTATCAAACAATGCCTTCCCCATGCCGGGATACTGTCTGACCAGATTGTCAAGGCAATTACCCACGGTATTTCCCTCAACCTCGACAATATCTAAACCATTTGTAAATTGGCGATGAGTTTTATGAATGTTTACTTTTATACTCAAGGCTTATTCCTCACTCTTTTCTTTATAGAGTCATTCAGCGAATGTGCATCGAAGTTGGAGAAGTGGATCTTAAATGCACTTTCCGTTTTCAAGCATCTTGGAAAGAGTTATGGAATTCAATTTGTCATACATCGCTTTTGAGGCATCTTCCCAGATGCCACGGGTCAAACATCTGCCGGACCTTTCGCATTCACGTGGATTTTCAATGCAACCGGCAAGCCCGATTCCGCCTTCGAGCGCTTTGACAATTTGCCCAACCGTGATTTCTTCTGGCGGCCTTGCCAGCATATGTCCCCCTTTGGGTCCCCGGACACTCTTTATGAAATTGCCCTGCTTCAAGGGGATAATGAGCTGCTCAAGGTACTTGACAGGCATATCCTGCCGCTTTGCAATTTCACCAATCCTTACAGGACCTTTATCATAGTGTTGTGCCAGGTCCAGCATCATTCTTGTTCCATAACGGCTTCTGGTTGACAGCCTCATTGGACGATTCCTCCGTCAGGAACCCTTTTTCCCATCCAGGTTTATCTTTCATACACCTACAATGCCTATTAATTTAATCTATAGTATTTTTGTATAGATTAAGAATCCTTTCTTATGATGTCAAGGACTAATCTTCCCTTCTCCTTTTATAACTTTCCCGGCCCGGGAAGCGACCTTCCTCCCCCTGACGAAGCAGAGCAGAAAAACAATACACTGAACGGAGATAGCTAAAATAAGGACGTCATGAAAGGAGGGAGGAATAGAGAGGGACTCGGCTGACGCCTCAGAAACCCCTTCCTGATGAAGCATGGCCTTGTGGATGATCATTCTTGCCGAAAAAAGGGTACCGGTAACAACCATACCCACGGCTATTCCCACCTGTCGCTGGGTGGCAATCAGGGCCGAGGCCGTACCCAGGTGGTCCCTGGTCACAGAGCCCATGATAATGCTGTTGTTTGAAGGATGAAAACTCCCTATTCCTATACCCAGCAGTAAAAGAACCGGAATAATAAACGTCAATGGTGTATTGGCATCAAAGGCGAACATCAGGCAGTAGGAGGCACCTATAACCCCTGCCCCTATTGCCGAAAACTTGAAGGGCTCGTATCGGTCCGAGAGGGCCCCGCTTAGCGGCCCTATCACCATAGTGGCCATGGATGTCACGGCCATCAACATGCCGGCCTGGGCGGGATTCATTAAACGGCCCTGGATCAAATAAAATGGCATGACCAGGATGTAAGGGGGGGCCGCCACAAAGGTCAGAAGCAGGGCCCACATGGCGCTGGAAAAGACCTTATTCTTAAAAAGCGCCAGATCCACTAAGGGCTCCTTAGCCTGTCTTTCTACTAAAATAAACATGATTATGAAAACCAGGCCCAGGCCCACAGTCAGGTGCACCCGTGGCGATGAGAGGCCGTACCCCCGGATCTGGCTGACGCCGAACACGAACAGGAAGATTCCCGCAGAAGAGGTCAGGGTGCCCATCAGATCCAGCTTGATACCCCCTCCTCGTACCTGGTCCATCTTGAGGAGGAAAAGGGCCAGGATAAAACCTGCAAGGCCTACCGGTGCCCTCACGTAAAAGATAGATCGCCAATCCAGCCAGTCCAGAAGGAACCCTCCTAGAACCGGGCCTATGATAAAGCCTAAGGAGACGGACATCCCCAGGAATCCGATCCCTTTCCCCACTTCGTTTTTGGGAAAGGCCTCTGTGACAATGGCGGTGCTGGTGGATACGGTCATGGCCGCACCGACGGCCTGGAGAGTCCTGAAAAAGATCAATTGTCCGATTGTCCGGGCCATGGAACAGGCCAGTAGCCCAAGGGTGAATATCCCCATGCCGAGGGCATAGATCCTTTTCCGGCCCATGAGATCGCCCATCTTGCCGATAATCAGCATGCTGCTGGTGCTGACCAAGACATAGGCCACCGTGACCCACACCACTGTGGTAAGGTCTGCTTTAAAGACCTTGGTAAGAACGGGAAATGCGATGTTTGTGATGCTCGCGTCCATGGTAGCCATAATGGTTCCGAGGGCTACCGTGAGGAGGGCTTTCCATTTGTAGGTGTCTTGAGCAGGAGAATGATCCCGGTGCGCGGTATCTGAGGTCATTAGAGCGGGCAGGTTTCCTTAAATTAATTAATCCCTTAATTTAACTTGGTAATTTCCTGGAGCGAAGGGTAGCAATCTAATCTTCCTGAGACTGCCGAGTCACCCCTCATCCTGGGATCTACGCAGTGACCTTAAGCCTTTTCTCTTTGCAAGTATTTTCATCGGCATAAACTACCTTTTAACTCTTATCATCCCCATTGTCAATTTAGTTTCTGAAGGAGCCCCTTCTTTCGCTTTTGAATGCGGGATAGACTTCG
>JAFDAP010000236.1 GCA_019313765.1 Deltaproteobacteria bacterium
AAAAACTCAAGACAATCGATCTGGATATCTTAGAAGAAACGGTAAGGATTGATAATGGCCGCCTGGATATCCCCGTATATTTCAGCGTATGCGGCCGTGACGCGGAAGAGGTTATCGGGACAAAAAAACAGATGGGAAAAGGGGGCACGCCTCACCAGGCCGAGGCCAGCGCGGTGATGGAATTAGCGGAGAGGTTTAGTCTGTTCAGTTTCTCCAGAGAACCCGCAAACTTCTATATGGAAGAATACGGCAATATTAAAGATCGCGCCCTGCCCTTTGAAAGCATTGCCCGCTCAGTCCATGACGACTCGGAGGACCTTGACAGGGCCAGGGAGGTCTTTTCAAGACTCCCGCTCAAATGGACATGGGCTTACAGTCTCACTAAAGAGGAGGAGGTGCTCATTCCTTTTGACTGGTTTTTTGCCATTAATGAATTCAACGGTTCCTCTGCCGGTAATTGCATTGAGGAGGCAATCCTCCAGGGTATGTGCGAGGTAGTGGAAAGACATGTCTCATCCATCATCAGCAGAGGTAAATTAAAGTCGCCTGCCATTAATCTCGGTTCGATAGAAGATTCCTTTGCCCTCGAATTAATCAAGAAATACGAAAGAGCCGGTATTAAACTTTACGCCTCTGATTTTTCAATGGACACCGGGATTCCCACTGTCGCTGTTCTGGCCTGTGATCCTGCTACCTTTCCCGAAAAAAGCGAAATCGTCTGGACTGCCGGTACAACCCCTGATCCCCACAAGGCCCTGATCCGTGCGCTGACCGAAGTCGCCCAGCTCGGCGGTGATTTCAATACCGGTTCCAACTATGTGGCAAGCGGGCTTCCCAAGTTCAAAGAGTTAACTGAAGCCGGTTTCGTCATGAATCCTGGAAAAGAAGTCCGCATATCCGGCCTGCCGGATCTTTCCAATGACAATATCAGGGTGGAAGCGGAAAATTGCATTGCGGCCCTTTCAAGGACAGGCATGGAAGTGATCGTAGTCGATGTGACACATCCCCGGCTTGAGATTCCTGCCGTTTACACTGTTATGCCGGGCGCCCATTTCAGGGAACGGGCCACGGGCACGAGCGTGGGCATGTTTGCAGCCAAACTGATCACGGAAAACGTAGATCCTTTGTGGGCTATTGAGGAATTGAAAAAGATGGAGAGAATACTGCCTGACAAATACTACACAAAATTCTTTTTGGGCGTGTCTCATATTTCCATCAATGAGCCTCTCAAGGCCCTGGCATATCTGGAGGAGGCCATGAAACTGGGGCCCAAAGACCAGGATATCCCCAGTATTTATTCCTACACGGGGGTTTCCTTAAAAGAGATGGAACGTTACAGGGAGGCCATAGAAACACTCGAAAAGGCGGAAGCATATGATAATGAAAGGACCGATGTCTTTAATCTCATGGGATTCTGCTATTTCAAGCTCAAAGAGCATGAAAAGGCCATAGAAAGCTTTCGCAAGGGCCTTCGGTTGAATCCCGGTTCTGCCATTGATTATGCCAATATCGCATCAAATTACCGGGACATGGGCAACAGGGAACAGGCGATCCACTACTACAAATTTGCCCTGGAATTAGACCCCACCATTGATTTTGCCAGGGAGAATTTGCAAAGGTTGGAAAAAGGGACCGGGGAATAGGAACGCAGCATTTTCAAAACTTACCCCTGCGGGCTGGATCCAGGAAAAAAACCAGGCGCAGTGTCAGGAGGAAGAGGATTAATGGACATACAAGAAATCACTGAGAGTGTTGAAAAAGAGAGCGTGGTCCTGCGCCAGATCATGGCGGAGATAGAAAAGGTAGTGGTGGGCCAGAGAAACCTCATGGAAAGGATGCTTATCGGGCTTTTGTGTGACGGTCATTTGCTTTTGGAAGGTCTTCCGGGCCTGGCCAAGACAACAGCGGTAAAGACATTAGCCTCTACCATCCGGACAACGTTTCAGAGGATCCAGTTCACACCTGACCTCCTGCCTGCCGATATCTTAGGCACCCAGGTCTACAGGCCTGATACGGCGACGTTTGAAATCAAGAAGGGTCCTATCTTTCACAATATCATCCTTGCAGACGAGATAAACCGTGCGCCTGCAAAAGTGCAGAGCGCACTTTTGGAGGCCATGCAGGAAAAACAGGTGACCATTGGAGGGGAGACCTTTCTTCTCGACAGCCCCTTTTTAGTCTTAGCCACACAGAACCCGATTGAACAGGAGGGGACCTACCCCCTTCCGGAGGCCCAGATAGACCGTTTTATGTTGAAGATACGCGTGAATTATCCAACGGCAGTGGAAGAAAAGGAGATCATGGAAAGGGTTAACCGTGGGGTATTTGAAAATGTGAGCGGGGTCGTGGACGTCTCCCGTATTGAATCGGCAACACAGGTCATGCGGTCCATCCACATGGAAGAAAAAATTACGGACTATATTGTGAATATCTCAAGGGCCACCCGCAACCCTGAAGAGTTCGGCCTGGATTTGGGCCCCATGATCAGCTACGGTGCATCGCCCAGGGCCTCAATCTGGCTTGGACAGGCCGCGCGCGCCCATGCGTTTTTGAACGGCCGGGGTTATGTGACGCCCCAGGATGTTAAATCCATGGCCCCTGACGTGCTCAGGCACCGGATCATCCTGAGCTATGAGGCCGAGGCAGAAGGAAAGGTCACCGATGACCTGATCAGTATCCTGTTAGAACGGATAGAGGTCCCTTAATATGCTTCCGGAGGAACTCTTAAAAAAGATTCAGAGGTTCCATTTCAAAACCCGGCGATTAGCCAATGATCTGTTTTCCGGGCAGTATGAAAGCGCCTTTAAAGGCCGGGGTATAGAATTTGCCGAGGTCCGGGAGTACCAGCCCGGCGATGACATACGAACCATTGACTGGAATGTATCTGCCCGTTTCGGACATCCCTTTGTAAAAGTCTTTCACGAGGAACGCGAACTTACGGTCATCCTTCTTTTGGATCTTTCCGGTTCTCATCTGTTCGGTACAAGAGTCAAGTTTAAGCGGGAGCTTTTGGCTGAAGTGGCTGGAATGTTAGCATTCTTAGCCATCCGTACCAATGACAAGGTGGGGGCCATCCTGTTCAGTTCCCGGGTTGAAAAATATATTCCCCCCAAAAAGGGGGCGTCCCATGTATGGGGCCTGATCAAAGAGATTTTCACTTACGAACCTTCGGACCTGACGACCAATATTGACTCTGTGTTCACCTATTTGAACCGGGTAACAAAACGTCATGCCATCGTGTTTTTGATCTCGGATTGTATGGATACGGGTTTTGAAAAATCTTTCGGGCTGACCGCAAAGAAACACGACCTTACGGTCATTCGAGTGTCTGATCCGGCAGAAGAAGAACTGCCTGACGTGGGCCTGATGACCCTTCGTGATCCTGAGACCGGTCAGGTGGCATGGATCAACACTAAGAGCAGGGGCCTGAGGCAAAGGTGGCGCACGGAGCAGGAAGAACAGGCACGTTACCTATCTGATCTCCTCCGCAAATCGGGTGTTGATTTGATAACCCTATCCACGGATGGACCCGTGGTAGAACCCTTGACCCGTCTTTTTGATCAAAGGAGAAGGCGGTTATGAGGAAGTTGTATTTCCTTATCATACTGATCCTTGTCTGCCCAGCGATTTTATGGGCAAAGGACGATGTGCGGTTTTCGGGTCCGGGCCTGACTGCCTCCCTTGACAGGGATTCGGCAGTAGTAGGTAGTATGGTTGTGCTTACCCTCAAGTATCGTCTTCCCGATAGGGCGGGCTTTGCTTCTGAGCCTGAAATCAAGGGCCTTGAGGAACTTACGGAAGTGGACCGTGAAATAGGGCCTGATCGAATCACGATAACCCTGTTAGTGGACCGGTTAGGTTTATGGAAAACAGGGCCTATTTCCCTTGCCTATCTTGATAAAGATGAGAATCCCCGGACCCTTAATACGGAGGCGGTGTCGTTTATTGTGTTATCAAACTTAGGAGAAAAACCGGAAGAAGCAAGACTCAGACCCATTCAGGGAATTTTTCCCACGAAGCCCATGTGGTTAAGATATTTGCCCTGGGCAGCAGGTCTTTTGGTCCTCTTGCTGATAGTATTCGCCCTCGTGTGGTGGTACAACAGACGCCGTGGCAAGAGCGCGATCAAAGCCGTGGACCCGCCTCATATACGGGCTCAAAA
>JAFDAP010000237.1 GCA_019313765.1 Deltaproteobacteria bacterium
AGGTTGCCTGAAATATGCGCAGTGTTTTCATTCTGCTCAGGCTTACACTTCATCATCCTCCATGAGGGTCCGCCGGTGTGGGCGTAAAGGACCATTCCTTCCACAATGAACCCGCCCGTATCTTCACAGGCGCTGTCATTCGATTTATTTTATTTCTTATTGTATTATATTGTATTATATGAAATCCGGGTCTATTTTCAATTACCTAATCCTGAATTATTGAGTATACAAAATGCCATACACTCAGTGTTCTTTTATGATAAATCGTATCATTTCAATATGTTTTATTACATTCATGGCAGTTTCTTCAGCCTTCTTTTTTGTTATAGCCCTTTTGATCTGGCTTTTTACCGTCTGGTTCGACCGACGACTGGTTGCCCTGCATATGTTTACATCATTCTGGGCATCCGTATATTTATGGCTCATGCCTGCCTGGTCGGTTTCATATACAGGAAGAGAAAAAGTCAAAAAGGGAAAGACATATATTGTTGTATCCAACCATCAGTCACAACTTGATATCCTGGTAGCCTTCAGGTTGTTTTTCCTTTTTAAATGGGTTTCCAAGGCCGAAGTGTTCAGACTTCCCTTTATCGGTTGGAACATGGTTCTTAACCGATATATTAAATTGAAGCGGGGCGAAAAGGAGAGTGTCAAACAAATGATGGTTGACTGCGAGAAAACCATTTCAAACGGGAGTTCAGTCTATATTTTTCCCGAAGGGTCCCGGTCAAGTACCGGAATAGTGAAAGACTTCAAGACAGGTGCTTTTATCCTGGCTCAAAAAATGAAGATACCCATTCTACCGATTGTGATCAACGGATCAAAAAATGCACTCCCAAAGCACAGCCTGAACTTTCACGGCAAGCATCATATCAGGATAGAAGTCCTGGATGAGCTTCCCTATGAATCCTTTGCACAACTATCTGCAGAAGAAACCGCCAGGAAAGTCAGAAAAATAATTGTCGAGCATGTAGATGAACACAGGAGAGAGGGACGAGATAAAGGAGGTAAATAAAAATGGCAAAAGATCCGGGAATAGGTAAAAAAGTTGTGGCCACAGTTACAGGTGTGAAAGGTGACTGCGATGCCGGTCATCAGGTGGGGGATACGTTTGAGATCAGTTGTCATGATCCTGGGGGGTTATGTGGGTTTTTCTATCATGATATCTTTCCCAGCCTTTCCACGTTCCAATTCGGAGGAAGTCTACCCTGGTGGGAAGGTGATATGATTGAACTTCAATGCCCTGACAGCCACAACCTTGTATCCTTAAAATTGGAGAGATCCGAGCGGAATTAATTGAAAATCATTATTTGGACAACTGGAAGTTACCCCGTGAAAATTCGTATTATCCGCAGCAAAAAAAGACGGAAGACCATTCAGGCCCGTGAAGTCGATGGCACACTCGAAGTCTTAGCACCGGCCAATATGTCTGATAAAGAACTCGAACCGCATATAGTAAGGCTGAAAGGACGCATTGAACGTCACAATCAAAAATTCGAACTTGACGATGAGATCCTTGAAAAGCGGGCGCACGATCTGAGTAACAAATATTTTGAAGGTCTCCTGCAATGGAACTCCATCCGCTGGGTTACCAACCAGAGTAAACGCCACGGCAGTTGCACGACTGGTAGGGAAACTATCAGGATCTCGCATCGCATTGCCAACATGCCCCGATTTGTAAAGGACTACGTAATTGTCCATGAGCTTGCGCATCTGGTTGAGCCGAACCACGGCAATAGGTTTTGGGAACTGGTAAATCGATACCCCAAAACTGAAAGGGCGAGAGGCTACTTGATGGCGGTGGGCCTGGAGGATATTGAAGAATGATCGTAACAATGTAAAGTCGAATCTGAAGAAGATTCCCCGGACCCCTTTCTCCCAACTAATTGACGTCTCGGAATAAAGGCAAGATAAGGAGGAAATTCAATGGATACATCTCAAATGGCCGAAAAATCGCAATTTATTTATGAAAACCTGAGGCTAAAGACATTTCCCGTGGGAGTCAAGTTCTTGAAAGAGCAAAAGGATTTGCCGGAAAAAGCTCGCAGGCCCTCTCTATTCCTGAAGAAGAAAATCACCATCTGCCAGGCCATGACAATGGCCCGAAACTACGGGTGGCAAATGGGCGTTACGGCAGAGGATGTGATTTGTGTACTGGCATCGCTGGCCTTTGGGTTTACCACTGCCGAAGATGCCAGAAAAGAGATGGTAGATTCATTTTTTGAATCCAAATACAAGAGCAGCATGGAAAAGACCGTCAGCGAAGTGGACCAGATGTGTTTTCTCGATACCAATGAGTATCAGGCCCTTCTCATCAGCCCTCTCCAAAAAATCCCCATTATTCCGGACACGGTTGTGCTTTATGGCAACCCTGCACAGATATGCCGTGCCTTACAGGCTGCCACATTTGATACGGAAGAAAAAATCCAGGGTCTGTTTGGGGGAAAAGTGGAATGCCCCGAATACCTCATTCGTCCCCTTAAAACAGGACAGCCAAGGGTCATTATTCCGGGACCCGGGGATCGAGTTTTCTCCATGACCGCTGATGAGGAGATGATCTTTGCCATGCCTTATGACTTCCTGGACAGGTTTATTCTAGGGCTGAAAGAGTCCGGGAAAAAGGCGGGGGCCCGTTATCCCATAACCTTTTACCAGAACTTTCAACCCGAGTTTCCACCGCACTACCAGGAGTTAGGTAAAAAGTATGGTATATAGAAACGTCTCGGAAGTTGTATAATTTATTGAAATAAAGGGTTTTTAATGGCATCTTTTTTTGTGCCGGCTACATGGAATAATGGACTGTTGGAATCTTGCAATAGTGGAACCTTGAGTTGAAGGAACAATATCATTCCAATTCCTACAGTAACCCATTATTCCAACATTCCATTATTCCAACATTCCAATTGGGGCGAAGCCCCTAAGTTCATGGATAAATACGCAAATTACGAAGACCTGAAACAGCATGAAAGAAAAGGGGAAGATTATGTAATACTCTTACGGGAAGACAATTCGCGCATTGCAGTAATCGCTCCTCACGGTGGGGGCATAGAACCTGGTACGGTTGAAATTGCAGACGGGGTTGCCGGCTCCGAACACACCTTCTATGCCTTTAAAGGGATAAAAAAGAAGGGAAATGCAGTCTTACACATTACGAGCAACAGATTTGATGAGCCCGAAGGCGTGAGAATTGCAAAAAATGCAGACCTTGTTATTTCAATCCATGGGTATCATGAAAATGACGATATAGTTCATATCGGAGGCAAAAATCAGGATCTGAAGTTAAAAATCATGCATATGCTGAACAAGGCCGGTTTTCATGCTGAGATAAGTACAAAACCGGGTTTACGCGGCCAACATCCTGAAAATATCTGTAACCTGTGCCGGACCGGCGAGGGGGTGCAGTTAGAAATATCCAGGGGTTTGAGGGATAGAATGTTTGATAATCTCGGCAGACGATCATGGAGAAAAAAGACCGGCCTGTTTTTTAAATTTGTGGATACATTGAGAGAAGCGCTTCGATGACGAATACTGACGACATTACTTTTAAAAAATTTAATGAAATGTTATAGGGAGCAGAACAATGGGAATTTTTAAAGTTTTTGGGGGTGGGGAAAAAGGGAAAAAGAATGTATCGGCAAGAGAAGCACTGGCATTAGCAAGAACCGCGGTTGCTGAAAATGATCCGGAAGATGCGCAACCAGCGAAGGTGTGCTGTGTCTATACCGCCTGTCTGGATGCGAAAATTTTTATAGATCTTAGGAACCTGGATTGAGCCGTGAAGCACGCTGACATGTCAAAAGAAGATGGTACAACTCAATTGATCTTAACTCAATTGAGGTACAAGTAATAGTTTTTATGGTCATGCCTATATTTGGGGGTTGGTAATTAATCTAAAACAGCGATACAAAAGAGAAAGGAGTTTACTTATGCACAGGAAAATATCAATTCTTATTTTATCATTATTTTTGATAGTCGGATTTTCAACGTCCGGTTTTGCGGCCAAGGTACCTGCTCCTGCAAAAGGGGGGGACGGATTCAATGCCGTAAGCCTGAAAGAGGCAAACAAGCTCATTGACAAAGGCGCGGTAGTGATTGCATGCCACAGCCACACGACCGATTACTTGAAGGCTCGTACTCCCACTGCAAT
>JAFDAP010000238.1 GCA_019313765.1 Deltaproteobacteria bacterium
TTCAAAGAAATAATCACTGTCCATAAAAATTTGCTCCTTATCAGGGCGAAAATCCCGGTTAGGTTTTGACATATATCGTAAACATGAAGAGGTGAAAATGAGCAAAAAAAAGCTGATAACCATTAATGACCAAGAGCTGAAATTCAGGCCTGGCGAGACGATCCTTCAGGTTGCCCAGCGGTACGGGATATATATTCCCACCCTTTGCTACCTGAAAAGGGCAGCGCCTACCGGGGCCTGCAGGATCTGTGTGGTGGAAGTGGAGGGCGCCAGAACCCTTGTGGCATCTTGTGCTGCACCCGCGCTACCTGGAATGGTGGTGCAAACCGATTCTATCCGGGTGATTTCGTCAAGGAAGATGAACCTGGAACTTCTTCTTTCCATGGGCCACCACTATTGTGTTACGTGCGAGGCGGATGGTGATTGCCGTCTACAGGACCTGGCATACCAGTACCATGTGGAGACGGTACGGTTTGCGGAGAGCCCCCCGAAATACCCGGAAGAGGTCAATACGTTTATCACGCGTGACTTTTCAAGGTGTATTATGTGCGGGCGTTGCGTACAGGCATGTAACGAGGTCCAGGTGAACCGGGCCATCTCTTACGGATACCGTGGCACCTCCTCCAAGATCGTGACCATTGGAGATCGTACCTACATGAATTCCGACTGCGTGTTTTGCGGAGAATGCGTGCAGGCATGTCCGGTTGGGGCGCTGGTGGCAAAGCCGAGCAGGTTCAAGGGGAAACCCTGGGAGACAAAAAAAGTTCAAACCACCTGCTCTTACTGCGGTGTGGGCTGCCAGATGTTGCTCCATGTGAAGGACAACAGAGTTATAAAGGTCACCGGCGTCGAGGATGCGGGGCCCAATTACGGGAGCCTCTGCGTAAAGGGGAGGTTCGGCTACGATTTTATACATGATCAGGAGAGGTTGAAGACACCTCTGATCAGGGAAAACGGTGCATTTCGTGAAGCCTCGTGGGAACAGGCCCTGGACTTTGTTGCCCGGAGTCTTCTGAAAATTAAGAAAGGATCGGGACCGGATTCCATCGGCGTGCTTTCAAGCGCCCGTATAACCAATGAAGAGAACTATGTGGCACAGAAGTTTACACGCGCGGGGATCGGAACAAACAATGTAGATCATTGCGCGCGGCTCTGACACTCCTCCACCGTGGCCGGTCTGGCCGCAGCCTTCGGGAGTGGCTCAATGACAAATCCAATCAAGGATATCGAAAAAGCCGATGTCATATTGATTACCGGGTCAAATACCACGGAGAATCATCCTGTCCTTTCGTCTTACGTCAAGCGGGCGGTAACCTTTAAAGGTGCGAAATTGATCGTGATCGATCCCCGCAAAATACCCATCACCAGTTTTGCCACATCATGGCTCAGGCCCAATCTGGGTACGGATGTGGCGTGGATCAACGGGATGATGCATGTGATCATCAAGGAAAAACTGTACGATGAAGAATATGTCTCTTCCCGTACCGTAGGGCTTGATGAGTTGAAAAAAGCTGTTGAGAAATTCACACCGGATTATGTGGAAGGGATCACCGGAATTCCGGTCGAAGAATTAGAAACCGCGGCACGTCTATACGCGGGAGCATCCGCGGCATCTATTCTTTATGCCATGGGGATCACCCAGCATATTTCGGGAACTGACAATGTGAAGTCCCTGGCCAATCTTGCCATGCTCTGCGGGAATGTGGGCATTCCCGGCGGAGGCGTGAATCCGCTTCGCGGGCAGAACAACGTCCAGGGGGCGTGTGACATGGGCGCACTGCCAAACGTCTATACAGGCTATCAGCAAGTGGCGGATCTCGCGGTCCGCGAGAGGCTGGCAAAGTCCTGGGATGTGGGAGAACTGCCCCAATATCCGGGGCTCACTGCCACTGAAATGATGGAAAAGGCCCACGCAGGGGAGGTTAAGGCCCTCTATGTTATCGGGGAAAACCCCATGGTCTCGGATCCCGATCTGAACCATGCGCAGAAGAGCCTGGAGAACCTTGACCTCCTGGTGGTCCAGGATATTTTCATGACCGAGACGGCCCGGATGGCCCACGTGGTCCTGCCTTCCGCCTCTTTTGCCGAAAAAGAGGGTACATTTACCAACACGGAACGGAAGGTACAGCGTGTTAGGAAGGCCGTTGATTCGCCCGGGGATGCGAGGGAAGACTGGGAAATCATATCGGATCTTTCACGCCGCATGGGATATCCCATGACATACAGGAACAGCCGGGCGATAATGGAAGAGATCTCACAGGTCACCCCTTCCTACTGCGGCATAAACTACGATCGGCTGAAGACCAGGGGCATCCACTGGCCCTGCACGGGGACAGATCACCTGGGCACACCCTGCCTCCACATGGACCAGTTCACTTGCGGTCTTGGGATTTTTCATGCCATAGACTATGTTCCCCCGGCAGAACTGCCGGATAAGAAATACCCGCTGTATCTCACCACCGGCCGCCTGCTTTACCAGTTTCACACAGGGACCATGACCATGAAATCCGCGGGACTCAATGAAAAAGAGCCGGAGTGCTTTGCGGAGATCTCATACCAGGATGCCATGAAATACAAGCTAAAGGATGGTGACTTTTTGAAAGTTGGTTCCAGGCGCGGTGAGATCCGGGTGAAGGCCAGGATTTCTGAAATGGCGGTTGAAGGCACTATTTTTATACCATTTCATTATGCAAATGCGGCCGCAAACAGGCTGACGAATGCGGCCCTGGACCCTACGGCCAAGATCCCGGAATTCAAGGTGTGCGCGGTGCGCATTGAGAAGGAAGCGAAATAGAATGAGCTAAAGCGTTACGAAGTTTGAAGATAAGTTATATCAGTCATATGAAGGAGAGCAGATTATGCACTATGCGGAGAACCTGGAAGCAGTAAACCCGGATCTCAACCCGGAAATAATGGAACGAGTGGATGAGATGATTCATAGATACGCGGACAAGCCAGGGAGCCTTATACCAATCCTGGAGGAATGCCAGGAGATTGTCGGGTATGTCCCGGTGGAGTTGCAGGAGTATGTCGCCAGAGAGCTGAACATCCCCGGCAGCACGGTGTACGGGGTGGTCACGTTCTACTCCTTTTTTTCGATGGTGCCCAAAGGCCGCCACACCATAAAGGTCTGCATGGGGACGGCATGCTATGTCAGGGGCATTGGTGAGGTGCTCAATCGAATTTGTTCGGAATTCAAGATGGATGTAGGCGGAACCACCAAGGACCGGCGCTTTTCCCTGGAGGCGGTTCGATGCCTTGGCGCCTGCGGTCTGGCCCCGGTCATCGTTGTCAACGATGACATCCACGGAGACGTATCCGCAGGCAAGATCATGGATATTCTGGGTGGCTACGAGTAATGCGAGCGGTCATCAAACCAGATAGGCTAACCGGAGGTAGCTTAATGCCGAAACTGAAGGTCAAGGATCTTCAAGAGATCAAGGAGAAAGCCCAAATAGATGTCGCCGCCCGGCTGGGCGTGGCCCCGGACGGCGCTGCGCTGGAAGCCGGACATGCCTCCAAGCATCTCCTCCTGTGCGGTGGAACCGGATGCCACGCCACGGGGAGCATCGGCGTCAAAGAGGCCCTTATGCAGGAGATTGCCAAAAGGGGCAGGGAAAAGGACTTTCAGGTGGTGGAGACCGGCTGCAACGGATTTTGCGCCCAGGGTCCCGTCATGGTGGTCCAGCCCGACGGCGTCTTTTACCAGAAGATCAAGGCCGATGATGCGGCCGCCATCGTGGAGGAACACCTGATCAACGGGCAGCCCCTTGAGCGGCTTATGTTCAAGGATCCGGACTCCAAGAAGCGCATACCGCTTCTGATGGATATCCCTTTTTTCTCGGAGCAGAAACCCCTGGTCCTGCGTAACAAGGGAATGATCGATCCGGAAGTGATCGACGACTACATCGCCCGGGACGGTTATTTTGGCGCGGGCAAAGCGCTTCTGGAGATGACCCCGGAGGAGATCATTGCTGAAATGAAGACCTCCGGTCTCCGGGGCAGGGGCGGCGCCGGTTTTCCCACCGGCCTGAAGTGGGAATTTGCAAGCAAATCACCGGGAGATGTGAAGTATGTCCTTTGCAACGCCGACGAAGGGGACCCGGGCGCATTTATGGACAGAAGCGTGCTGGAGGCGGAC
>JAFDAP010000239.1 GCA_019313765.1 Deltaproteobacteria bacterium
AAGGATTTTGAAGAGTGATTCCGGGTGCGGTTTGGGGTTTTGAACGTCTAAGGATGAGACAACAATATCAAAAAAACCGTTAAGCCCGTTCCCCACGATCACCTCCTCGATGGTGTTGCTCCTGTTGGTGGCGACTGCCAAACCAAATTTAGGGGTAAGCCACCGTAACAATTCTATAAGCCCCGGTTCAATGAACATGTCCTTGATAAATGGGGTGTAATCCATATTCATACGATAGGCCTGGGCTTCCTCTAAGTGAGGCGTTCCACGAAAGAGGTATTGCACGGATTCATCAGCAGTGTGCATATGAATAAAAGGCACCTGTTTTTCTTCCATGGCAGGCAAATTGAACCGGTTGAGAAGATGATTATAAAAATTGATATTGGCCTGTCTGGAGTCAAACATCACCCCGTCACAATCGAAAATAACGGCAAAGTCTTTTTTCATGGTATTTGATCCTTTATAGTACACAACTCTTGTCCAAAATCCCCCGCGAACCCAATAGCCGTCAAGCTAAAGATATCCCCAGCAGAAAACTAAAAAATCCCAAATAACAAATCACAACTTCCAAATAAATTCCAAATTACAATATCAAAACGCACCATTGTTTTGGTCCTTTGTATTTGAGATTTGGATATTGTTTGTAATTTGGTGCTTGTGATTTGGGATTTAACCCCCAAAATTGTCCTATCAGCGTTGTGAATTAGCATGGCCTGACGGCTATGCACTGGAGGAATAAAAGAGATGGGTAGAAAGTTTTTTTAGAGCGGCGTAGCCGCGTTCCATAAAATTGCGGAGCAATTTTATCAATGGAAGTGCCTTTCCCTCATAAAGCCAAAAAGCTGCAAGCCTGTCTTGATGATCACAAAAGTCAGGCCGCAGTTAATAATGCCGAGGGCGATATACAGAAGCCCGAAGAAAATGATATATTCTATGTTCCAAAGCCATTCAAAACTAAACGGAGTCATCTGTTTTCTCCTCTTATCAAGTTTGACAACCTCGTAAAAAGTCGAAAAATTCTCTTTTCCGTCATTCCGGCGAAAGCCGGAATCCAGTGTTTTCAGGAATTTATGACTGACCTGGACCCCGGCTTTCGCCGGGGTGCAAGTTTATTCTTACATTGAAAATCTGGTCCTCTGGGCCAGTCGAAGATCCCGCTCCGCGGGGATCAGCGCTATATAGCGCTGCCTTGAATTTTTTTGTCTAAAAATACAAAATACAAGCACCAAATTCCAATATTCAATGACCAAAACCTTCCAAGACGAGACATTGTTTGGATTTTTGAATTTTGGTTATTGGAATTTGTTTGATATTTGTGAGTTTGATATTTGGAATTTCAGTGAGTCAATGAAATTCCAACAAAGCAAATCCCCTCTGGGGATAAGCAGAGCTTGGTCCTCCGGGCCAGGTTTTTTATTCTGTGACTGCGTTCAATTCTCTCTCCTTCGGAAATACAGGGAGATATCTGTATGCTGCTGAAAACAGCAGGACCCCGTATCCGATTACCGCAAAACAAACCCCCCATTCCTGCCATGTGGGAAGGTAACCCCAGAACCTGTCAAAGGGCATGACCGGTATGGCAAGGGTTACGATAATAAACACGAAACGGTTCAATACAATGCCCGTGCAGTTCAGGAGGCATGCAAATATGAGCCAACCCTGTTGCTGTCTGAACTTGGGAATCATGAGGATAATGGCAGGGATGATTCCGCAGATAATGATCTCGGCTACCAACATCCAGACCCCGTATGGCCCCTCCCTGTAAAAATCCATAAATTTTTGCCCGGCATCGGGAACCACGCCGTACAGCCATCCCAGGGTATCTGCGATTTTTAAAACCATATAAAAAGACAGGAGCCAGGCGGATATCTTTGCCAGGCTCTGGATGGCCTGGTCCGGGACAAGCTTCTTCCGGCCGATAAATTCCGTGAGCTTGGTGCACAATATGGTAAAGCAAGGTCCTGCCGCAATGGCCGATAAGATAAAGAGGAAAAAGGTCCAGGGCCAGATATAAAAACCCTCTCTGGCAGCAAAGGGCCGGCCGTACATGACGCCGAACATACCGCCCAAGGAGCCCTGGTGGAAAAAGGAAAGGAACGTGCCGGTCGCTGCAAAAACGGCCATGATCTCGTGCATGTTATGGCCAAAAAGGCGAAGCTCCTTGATCTTGTCTAATTCCCTGTTTTCAAGGATAATGGGAATGAATTCGATGGCCAGGACCATGGCGTAACAGGTAATGCAGAAGGACACTTCCACTAACATGGAGTGGATATTGGCGTGCCAGAAGATGAACCATCCCCGGAGGGGCTGGCCAATATCTATACCCAACATGGCTAAGGCGGCCGTATAGCAGATGAAGCCTATGATCACGGCGGCATTGATAATATCCTTTAATTCTTTTCTACCGATGATATAGGTGAGGAAACCGGTAAAAAACGCCCCTGCCCCCAAGGCGATCACTGCCAGGTCGACGACAATCCACACGGCAAAGGCAAAGATATTGCTCATGTTGGTTTGATTCAGCGCCTTGTATAGACAAAGAAAGGCGGATAACCCACCCCAGGCCAAAAGAGCCAGCCATGGCAACGTCCAAAAGAAAAAGACGGTTGGGGAACATCTTTTTGCGCCTTCGGGTATCAATGGCGAATCCATCTATTTGACCTCCTGATAAAATCGCTTAAGGAAAAACCTATCATCCTGTTGCCCTGGTGATCGACTTAAACTGGCCCGGCAGATAATTGTCGCCCAGCTTTCGCACCCAGTCCTTTGTGGACAGGTAAAAGACCTTGGGTTTGGTGTTCAGACGTTCAAGGAGCCTGAAGGCATAGCGGCTCTTACTCAGCTGTGAAACCATGTGTTCCGGGTTATTCAGATCACCGAATGTAATGGCCTGGACAGGACATGCCTCGGTGCAGGCCGTGATGTATTCATCCTCCTCGATCTCCCTCCTGCCTTCCGTATATGCCTGGTTTTTGGCCCTCATGAGCCGGTGATGGCAGAAAGAGCACTTTTCAACCACACCCCTCATGCGGGGGGATACCTCGGGAGTCAGGTAACGGTCCAGGCCCTTACCTTTGGGAAAGTATGCGTCCCACCAGTTAAAATACCTGGCCTTGTAAGGGCAGGCGGCCTGGCAGTACCTGCATCCTATGCAGCGGGTATAGACCTGGCTGACGATACCGGTGTTGTGGTCCAATTTTGTGGCAGTAGCAACACACACGGAGACACACGAGGGGTGATGGCCGCCCCTTCCATCTTCATCACAGTGCATGCAGGGCCTGGGGAAATAACTGACCTCGGTTTCGGGAAATTCCTTGCCATTGGTAATCTTGTAAATTTGCATCCAGGTGATACTGCGCTCCTTGTCCGATTCGTCACTCCTGACGGAAACGTTGTTTTCTGCCGCACACGCAGTCATGCACGTCCCGCACCCGGTGCATTTATCCAGATCGATGACCATCCCGTATTTGTGCTGTTTCCCCTGGCCATGTTCTTTTTCCATGATCTACCTCACATTATACAATTGCTTCGCAATTGTATGAAGCGCGGCTTCACCGCTTGAAAAAATATTTGCGTAAAATTTCTTCTTAGTTCAGGCACTAAAGCCACTACGTATTGATCTTTTACGAAAAAAATAATAGATCGGTATCTTGGGCTTTCACCCCCACCCCGATTTATTGAGCAGATACGAAAAAAATTACTGTAGCTTTTAATAATTGCTTACTTGAAGTTTGTATAAGGTGTTCCCTTTTTAGTTTTTTAGAGCGGCGAAGCCACGTTTAATACAATTGCGCAGCAATTTTATAATTTAATTAATTTCACGGGTGTATTCCACCATACCGGTTGTCCGCTTAAGGGGTCCTTTCCCGCATGGATAATGTCATTGGGATTGATCCCTTTTCCCTCTAAAAACTCGTCATAGGCCGTGTGTCCAAATCCCAGCGGAAGGTATACAATACCGGGCATGGCGCCTTCAAAGATGTTGATTCGAACACGGACTTGTCCGGCGGGGGATTTAATGATTGCACGGTCTCCCTGTTTCAGGTCATATTCTGCCGCGGTCTTCGGGTTGACATCGGCAAAAGATTCGTCTTTTAGTAACTGATCGTCAAAGAGCGTCTTGTTTGAAAAAGGTGGATTAGGGGCCCAGCCGCTGGCCAGGTTGATCATTTCATACGGTATCATGACAAGGGGATAGGCCGAGAGATTAACCTCTGACTGCAATTCTTCGTAATGAGGCATAAACATCTCATCGCCGAATACACCGATTCCCAGGTGTTCCCGTTGTGTGCCCCCTGAAACGGCTAATTCAATCTGGGAGCTGAAAAACTCAAATTTACCGGACGGGGTCTTGAACAGTCCCTCCCAGTTCTTGTACGTGTGAGCAGGCCGGTACCATAGCCCCCCCGAACGTATCTTTTTCCACATGTCGTCAAAAGATTTGTAATCCGGTTTCAGGCTGGATCTCCCTTTCTGCAGTTCCCATCCCGGAACGGAACCATCGTAGGACACAAGGCCACCATTGGAACCAAAAAGACCTTTTGCCCTTGCCTTCAATACTGCCCCGTAATCGTCCCAGGGGAATGCGGGTCCCACGGAACCGCCAAGCCCCTTTGCCAGTTTTATAATGACGTCTCCGGTGCTTTTTGTATTATAAACCGGTTCCACAACGGGCCTGGACAGCCCGTATAGCTGGTACTGGAGTCCGGAGGGGCACACGATATCATCCGTTTTTTCGAGATACGTATGATCCGGGAGAATAAGGTCTGCCATATACGCGGTTTCATCCCTGAAAGGCGAAAAGCTGACGATAAAGGGGATGTCTTTCATGCCCTTTTTAAAGGCCCCGCCGTCCGGCAGTGTGTAAGCGGGATTAGCTGCAAACACAAGGAGCGTGTCTATTGGAGATTTAGGACTGCTGATGATTGCCCCGGTCATGTTGTTGATCAAGCTTTGGCTGAAGGGGTATTGCCTGGTTCCTGCTTTATCCAGCCGACCCTTTTCAATACCTTTTTTGGCAATGCCGTCCATCTCGATGTCCGGTAGCGGGCTTAAGGGGAGCGGGTCATGGACCAGTATGCCTCCGGGATTATTTATGTTGCCGAC
>JAFDAP010000240.1 GCA_019313765.1 Deltaproteobacteria bacterium
AGGATAAGGTTGAAGACGCTGAGTTAACAAAAGGGTGGGGACAAATTGCCACCCCCCTTTTGTTGGAAACATCTGGTGGCAAGCAGAATGTAAAGGGGACCAGGCAAATAATGATTAAAAAAGGGGGACAGTGATGCCCCTATGAGATGTCGGTTGATGGACACAATTTAAAGACCGGGCATCGGGCATGGTCCGGTTTTCTTGCCTTGCATACGGCCCTTCCGTGATAGATGAGGATATCGGAAAAGCGGCGCCACCTGTCTTCTGGCAGCAGTTTTTCTATGTCCTTTTCAATCTTGTCCGGGTTCTGGTTTTCCGTGAGGCCAAGTTTGAGGGAAAGCCTTTTGACGTGCGTATCTACCACCACACCCGGGATATCAAAGGCCGCACCTAATAGTTTGATCAATTCCTCCATGGTGGCAGGCACCTTACCGGCGTAATAATCCACCAGGCCCTGGCAGCATCCCTTGATGGATTTGGTCTTGTTCCTGAAAAAGCCGGTGGGCCGGATATCCTTTTCCAGTTCGGAAATCGGAGCAGCTAAATAGTCCCTAAATAGTCCCGGGGCGTCTTGTATTTTTTAAAAAGGCTCCCTGTGACCATGTTCACCTGCTTGTCCGTGCACTGGGCCGAAAGTATCGTGGATATGAGGAGTTGAAAGGGCGTCCTGTATTTGAGTGCCGTCTTTTCCCTAATATAAAGGGGATCCAATATTTCAAAGACCTGCTTCACCCGTTCCTTTTTCTTTTTCAGACTTTCCATTTGCCTCTTTTTATTGGGACTTGGAAAACCCCGTCCTCTGGTCGGGGTCAGAGTCAGTGGGCTTTGCCTTAATGATTTCAGGAAACTCTATGTTATTCGGGATAGGGTTGAGGTTGTGACGCTCGTATCGGTATTCGTAAAGCGGTTTTCGGTAAAAAGACCCGCAACCGACAGACCAAAGACGAAACGAGCCGCGCAACCGAATAGCGAAAACCTTCTAACCCCTATGGGGTGAAACCAAAGCCACGTCCTCCGGGCGTGGATTCTTTACTTCTATATTGAAAACCTGGTCCTCCCTCCGGGCCGTAGGCCCTATGGGTGAAGGCTGGGCCAGGTCAGAGCAATTGGCTATTCCCGGCTTTCAGTTCCCTGAGTGGGGCCTTCCACGGTGACCAGCCATTTTTTCAGGCACGCGTTAAGGATCTCCTCTGCATGCTTCACATCCAGACGGTACTTTTCCGGAATGAAGGAAAGGTCAACAGTATAAATGCCATCCCGCTTTTCCAGGAAAAAACAGGCATCTGCCTGGGGTGATTCCAATTGCGCGAGATCGCAGTACACGCGATTCAGAACAGACTTGCAGGTCTTGATCTTGACCCCTTGCAGGGTGTAATTGTTTGCAAAGAGCCTTAGTTTTTCAAAAGATAAATCAGGAGGGAAATTTTCCGGGGAAATGCCATCCCGCTTCAAAAAGAAAAAGGGCGCCACAAGGGATACTCGAAGCGGAACGGTAGAATCTCCGGCAAGAGATTTTTGTATTTCCCGAATTACAGTGGTGAGGTCTTCGCGAGATGGGTTAAAATCCCTGAACCGGATGTGCTTTTCCAATGCGGGATAATTCGCCAGGATTGCCTCTTTTACTTTTGAGCGTGACAGGAAAACACATTTACAGCCTTCCCAGAAGGCCTCTTCAATGCCTTCCAGATCCAGTTCCTTTGGGTCTTTGGTATATAGGAGGCGGAAACAGGGCCTGGAGTCCTTACGAGCCTTTTTTATTTCTTTAGCCACCGAGCGTGCGTGGTTAATAAAGCGCGTTCCGAGTTCAGCCAGTTCCTCTTCGTCTATGAAGGCCACATCTGCTGCCTGGACAATATGATCTACGGCCACGATCTGGAGCACATGGCGTTTATAATCAAAAGGTTCGTGGTCTCCTTTCCATTTTTCATAAGTGAAGATCTGCAGCTCCTGTTTGAGGGCATCCGGTAATCGTTCGATTCCTTTATCACCGCGCAGGTTTTCTTTAGGGATCATCATGGTTTTGCAGCCTGCGTCGTAAGCGGTTTCCAGTTTCACATCCAGTCCCCCGACGCCCTTGATCCGTCCCTGGGTGTCGATTTCGCCGGTCATGGCGATGTCCCTTCGGATTCTGCGGCCCGAGAGGGCCGAAGCCAAGGCAAGCGCTATTGCTCCGCCGGCAGAGGGTCCATCTTTCGAGGTGGAGGCCCCCATAAAATGGAGGTGAATAGGCGCTTCTACCTGGTCGAGATCTATCCTTAAGTCGTCGGCACAGTGGAGAATCCCGGTGGTGGCCACTTTTCGGCTTTCGTCCATGATTTTTTGAATATTGCCCGTGGCATGAACCATGCTCAGATATCCCTCCCTGCGTGTTTCGCTTTGGCTCCCAATTCGAACCTGGGTTGCCTGGATTGGAATGATAGATCCCACTCCCCGGTCCACGTCCACCCCTAAGGCCAATACTTCTCCCACGCGGCTTTCGTCATTGATCTGCTGCGGTCTGCCTGGTGTTTCAAGGTACTGCTTGATCTTTTCCCGGGTGATCCGTACAATGTGCTCTTGTTCGGCCAGGATCTCTTTTCGCAGGACCCTCAGGAAAAGGGTACGGATGATCCGTTCCAGTTCACGCACGCCTGGTTCGTAAGTGTATATTTTAATAAGGTGTCTCAAGAGATCTGATTCCTGGTCCCTATCAAAAAAGATCGCATCTTCGCTGATCCGGTACCTTTTACGCACCCGCCTGATCAAATGCTGCCGGGCAATAGCTACTTTTTCATCCACGCTGTAACGATCCAGAAGAACCACTTCACACCGGTTGATTACAGCCGAAGGCACTGTTTCCAGGGTATTTGCCGTTAGGATAAAGTGGCAGTTGGACAGATCAATGTCTACGGTCGTCTGGATGTACTTATCGTGAAAAAGGTGATTCTGTTCCGGGTCCAGGATCTCCAGGAGGGTTGAAATGGCGAACTTTTCTGTTTTATCCGCCTCATCCATAATGATCATACCGTTCATGACGCCCATTTTGATAAGTCCCTGGACGATGGCCCCCGGTTTAGAACCTTCGTAGGTGAAACCGTGACCCCGGAGGTCTGCCTCGTCGCGCATGCCTCCCAGAGATATTTTGTGGTAGGAAATTCCCAGGTTGTCCGCGATGGAAATGGCTAAAGATGTTTTCCCCACTCCCGGGGGACCCACAAACAGGAAGGCGCTACCGGTTTGATGTTCATTTGTATCGTCCCCTTCGCTGAATTGCTGATAGCGCCAGATGAGGTTGGCAAAAAAGTCGCAGATAATTTCTTTGGGTCTTTTAAGCCCGTAGTGGGTGCGGTCGAGACCCTCTTCAAATGCCTCAGCCGACACCTTGATCTTTTGCATTTTTCCCCAGGGAATGGCTAATAGCGTTTCAATGAGTTCGGTATATTTGGGGCCGCTGTGACCCACGGCACTGACCTTATTCTTGTCTATGACTTCCAGGGCCTGGCGGGGAAACAATGGGTCGCCTCTGGCCTCTTCAATGCGGTTCTTAAGGGTTTTTACAGGAGAAAGGGAAGGTTCCGGTTTGGGAGCGGAGACACCCGGAGCCGCAGGAATCGAAAGGAAGGGGGGTCCCTTTTCCTTAGAAAGTCTTTTTAAATTCTCTTTTAAAAACGTAAAGATCTCCTCGGGGTCCTTATCTTCCAGACTTGTTTCCGGAAGATCCAGCTCGTGAAACAGGTAGATCAATCCCCAGCGATCTTTGAAGGCATCAAAAACCTTCTCGGCCTCTTTTTCGTCCTGTTCCATAATGAGGGCGAATAACTGAAGGACCTCCTGCAGACAGGAAGTTCTCTGCACTAAGGAATAAGATGTATCACGGGTCCTGCGATAGCACTCCCCTAAAACTCTTGTCTTCAGATCTGTGTCGAGGGTAACAAATATGCCTTGAAGCAACTCCTCGGGCAAGTCCCCCAAAATCATCACGAGAGAGAACAGAATCCGGGTAATGAGATACTCGTAAGTCCGCTCTTGTTCCGCAGAGTCAAAAAGGGCAAGGTAAGGCTCTCCCTTGAGACCGGTCATTTCGTCAGCCAGAACATTTAGGAGCATACGGTAAAAAGTGGGGTCATTAGTACGCCGGTCCATGGCAAAGGCCACATCGGAGCGGATCACCTCACGTTCTGATTCCTGAGGATACAGCATATGCTCCATTTCATGGCGTAACAGGAATTCGGCAAACGCGAGGATTTTGCCTTCCTCCGGGGTCTTTCCGCCTAATCTGGATTGGGGATCACTGGGCATAACGAAGCAAAAGTAATCAAAAATACGTTCATGGATATGAATAATCCATCCCTTATCTTTTCGGGAGACCAGGCTCGCAATGCGGATCCGGTTTGGCTCATCCTCCAATCGTTGGATGGTAAAGCGTTCACTAACCCGAGCAATTAAAGTGGGATCGGTCCCCCTTTTTTTTCTGAAATAGGGCAAGACCCTTCCCATAACAACGGTCTTGAGAATCTGGAGCACTCGTTTGATGCTTTCCTCATCCGGGAGAGGAAGACTTTCCAGGACCCTATGGTCGAATTCCAGTGGAAACATAATAAATTTCCTGCATTTGTGGCTTCACGCCCATTCCTGATAAGGCATGAAATACCGAGGTTAAATTGTTATGGCCTTTAAATGCATTTTACACCTTTTCAGGCAAAGTGCCACGCATATTTTAGAACTGACCGTTCTAATATAACCCCCTCTTCTTTCTCAGGAGATGCCAAGCACAAAGTGCTGTCCAAAGAAAATCTGATTTTGGAAAAGACTGAAGCATGATATAATGGTATTGTATAATACAGAAAAGATGTATGCTAAAATTATCAAAAGTGAGACAGATAAATGAAAGGGAGTCGGTTGACTATAAAGGACATGCGGAGAAAAGGGAGGAGGCGAATGGGCACAAAGAGATATAGAGTTTTTCCGGTATGCATAGCGACGCTGACCTTTCTGGTCACGGCAGCCTGTGCCCCGGTTATTTCTCAACAGGCGTTAGATGAAGTTGATGACAACGTCCGTTTTGTGGAGATACAGGCGGATCCGGATGCCTATCGCGGGAGGGCGGTGCTCCTGGGAGGTTACGTGATTGAAACACTGAACCTTCCTGAGAAAACGCTGATTATGGTCCTTCAAAGCCCTCTTGGTTATAGAAAGAAGCCTGCCGCAGAGAGTGCGTCAAAGGGAAGATTTATCGTTTCCGTGCCCGGTTTCCTTGACCCGGCCATCTACCGCCCGGGGAGGAAGGTGACCGTTGTGGGTTTGATTGCAGGAAAAGAGGTGCGTCCATTAGGCGAAATAAAATACACCTATCCCGTTATCACGAAAAGAGAGATCTATATATGGTCTGAGGGAGAATCCGGATGGACAGAACCGAGGGTGCATTTCGGTGTGGGGATAGG
>JAFDAP010000241.1 GCA_019313765.1 Deltaproteobacteria bacterium
TTGAGAGAGGATCAAGAGCTGTTTCACAAAACACTTTCCGATTTGAAAAGCAAGTTGAATTTCATCTCAAAAAGGAAAGCGGGTGACAGTTCAAGTTCCAAAGGGCAAAGAATTAGTTCAATCTGATATGTTTTTTACAAAATACTGAAAAGGCAGATTCCTTAATGGCTCTGCCTTTTTCGTTTGAGTTGCCGTATGTTGTGGCCGAAAGCTTTCTAATGATGAGATAACATTCTTCTACCTTGTTACATTTGAGAAGTGCGACAGTTTTCTGTTTAAAAATTATCGTTGACCCATCTTTCGTATTTCATTATAATCAATCAATCGATATCAACTCTCCCCAATTAGACCATACCTATCTAAATGGGGTTTCCACGAAAAGCACTGAAGATAACCTGACCGGTAAGATATAGAGGCCCAAATTTGGAAAAAAATGCAAAAATATCATCTGAGGAAAGCAGGAAACGAAAAAAAATAGCCAAGGAAATTGAAGCAGCATTTGAAAAGCTCCATGGTAGTGTTTATTCGAAAGGACAATTTTATGAAAATGAGTTTTTCATACGATCTGACTATGCACTTGTTATTTTGAATAGAGATGATGAAATATTGGTAAGTTTTGCTGATCACACCCGTCCAAGCTATGCTGCGTTTTATGCGCTAACATTAGATGACATAGAGGATACCGACTTATTTATCTGTAAAGATTATAAAACAGATGAAAAAGGGAGTATGATAATAACTGAGTCAGATCGCAGGAGCACGGGTGCTATCATTTGGCCTGAAAAGGAAAGGTATTATGATATGTTAAAACAAAAAGTAAACAAAATAGTGATCCGCAAACAAAAGAAAGATAACATCTGAGAAAAGGCAAGGAAATAAGTACTTCCTTGTTGGTCTTGGGCATTAAGATCTCTTTTTATTCTTATTTGGGATATTGAAGTAGCATTTTTTGGGAGTTGGATTAATTTCTCCCGATAGGGGGTCATAATGAAAGATGGCATCACCGTAATCAGTTTGAGTGATAATTTTGGAAGACGCTCCGGGATTGATAGAAGGAGAAAAGCCAGCCCGGATTTAAAAATGGAAAAGAGAATCAGCAAAGACAGAAGGAGTAGCATTGTTAGAAGAAGGGGACATGATAGAAGGAGCTGGACCGAAAGGAGAGGAGAGGCAAATTTTAAAAAGGCAAAGTTTTTGCCTCTTAACAAAGATCATATCCCGGTTTTGGATGAAGAAGGTCATACAGTTGCTTTTGTGGGCCCTGGTCACCGAACTGGAAGAGACCGAAGGAATGGCGTAGACAGAAGAGATTTTTTAATTGTGTAAACCCCGGCTGCAGTCCGGCGAAAACCTTTGGCAAATTATAGAGGATTTAAGACAAAATCATTATCTTGATGCCTATACCATTTTAAAAGAGAGGCATAGATATGAAACAGGAAAAAAGGCCCCATTTGATTTGCACATTCAAAACCAGCAGACCGTGTTTCATGTTTGTGCTAAGGATTGTACTTGTCTTTTCCTTTCTTTTCCTTTGTCCTGCTTCGGCATTCTCGAGCCGGTCGGAGACGGTCATTATTCGCCTAAAATTCAGGGTGTCCACCGAGGTGCTGCCTGTCGTGGAAAGCATGCTCTCTCAAGACGGCAAGGCCACGGCAGACGCTCGAACCAATTCCCTGGTTGTTACGGACGATGAAGAATCCATACGGAAAGTACGTGCATTTCTGGCGGATTTTGACAAGCCTGGCAAGCAGGTAAAGATCAGCGTGAGGTTTGATGAGGTCAGTTCAATTCAGGGCCGTTCGGTTTCCGCGGAAGGCCGTACGTCGGGCAAGCACTGGAGTGTGAGCACCGGCGGGAAAAAGGAGGATGGTGTGGATGTCCGCCTTGAGGATAGAAACAGGAGCAGGAAAGGGATATCCGAATACTCTATTACCACCATGTCCGGAAGCGCGGCGTATATCTTAGCCGGAAAGGAGGTCCCTTACATGCAGAGATGGACTTACCTCTCCCGGCGATATGGCGGTTATGTGGATACCGTGGTTTTACGGAGAATCGAAACCGGCATGGAGGTTACGCCCATAGTCATGGGGAACCGTGCCCAAATCGAGATTACCCCGAGAATCTCCCACGAGGGCCGGGGAGGCGGAAGAGGCGTTGTTCGCTTCACTAAGGCATCTACCGTTCTATCGGTCCCCCTGGGCCAGTGGGTGACAATCGGCGGCACTGATCAAAGAAGCAACGAGGTAATCAGGGAAATACTCAAAAGCGGCAGCGGAAAGCGGGACTCTTCCATGGTTATTTCATTGAAGGTGGAAGAGTACTAAGGGCTCGCCCAAGAATAACTTCCCATTTTCGCATCTTATCTTCATGTCATCTTCGCCCGATCCTCATTCGTAAAATCCTCGAAATAGTACTACTATTCCTGTGGTTTTGCGAAATCGGATCGAGCAAATCTAACACGAATATGAGCGCCAATTCTGTGAAGTTATTTTTGGGCGAGCCCTAAGAAAGGATTTTCTGGAGTTCCTCCTGCATATACTTGAGTCGATCCACATCATCGTCTTCGATCTTTTCACCTGTTTCTTTTGATTTTATTCTCTTCTTAAGAGCCTTCAGCTCATTTTCCAGGTCAATAATGGTATTAGACAACATCTCTTTCATGTCCGGCAACGGCTCGGGTGCTTCGACCGGTTCGATGGTGACCTCTCTCGGCTTGAGGATCAACCGCTCTTTCCACTTAGGCACATGGACTGTCAGGTTATACGTGTCTTCGATTTTTTTGGCTAAGGTCTCGCTGGCCGTGGCCTCTCCGTGTATAACAAAGACCCTTGGGTTACTCTCAAAATGATCGACCCACTCAAGGATCTCCTTTTGGTCCGCATGGGCTGAAAAACCTCCAATGGTGAAGACCTTTGCCTTCACAGATACATTCTCCCTGAATACCTTCACATGTTTTGCGCCATCGACGATCTTGCGTCCCGTGGTCCCTTTTGCCTGGAATCCTACAATGACAAGGCTGGCACCCTCGCGCCAGAGGTTATGCTTCAGGTGATGCTTTATGCGCCCGGCCGTACACATGCCGCTCCCCGCAATAACGATGGCCGAACCCGGTCTTTCATTAATGGCTATAGATTCCTGTGTACTCTCCGTAAACTTGAGATTGGGCAAATCAAAAGGGTCATAACCCTCATCCACAATGGCCCTGGCCTCTTCATCATAGTACTTCTTGTTTTTTCGAAAGATCTCCGTCGCCTTGATAGCAAGCGGACTGTCCAAATACACCGGTATATCAGGAAGAAGACCTCCCCTGTCAAACTCACCCAGGATGTAAAGGAGTTCCTGGGTCCTTTCAACGGCAAAGGCCGGAATAATTATCTTCTCATCTTTTGACACGCTGTATCGAATAGCCTCTAACAGTTCCTCCTTGCTGGCTCCAAAGGAACGATGCATACGGTTCCCGTAAGTGGATTCCACAAAAAGATAGTCAGCATCAAAAATCTCATGGGGCTCCCGAAGGATTAACTGGTCATGCTTTCCAAGATCCCCTGAAAACACAACTTTGGTGGTATTACCGTTTTCCCCGAGCCACAGTTCCAGGATGGATGACCCAAGAATATGCCCCGCATTTCGGAGCCGCGCCTTGATCCCCGGTTCAACATCAATAATCCGGTCCCTCTCCGTAGGGGAAAGCAGTTTCAGACTGGCCTCCGCATCCTCCATGGTATAAAGGGGCATAACTTCCCCTTTCCCCTGTCGTTTGTTCCTCCTGTTCTGCCATTCGGCGTCCATCTCCTGGATATGGGCCGAATCCAGAAGCATAACACGGGAGAGTTCAGCAGTTGGCGGGGACGTGATGATTTTCCCTTTAAAACCGTCCTTGACCAGTTTTGGAATCCTTCCGCTGTGGTCCATATGGGCATGGGTCAAAAAAAGCGTGTTGAGATCCTTCGGATCAAAACCCCAGTCCTCCCGGTTGCGGCTTTCCATCTGTCTGCCGCCCTGGAAAAGACCACAGTCAACGAGTGCCCTTTTCCCTTGAGGGCTTTCAATCAAAAAACTGGACCCTGTCACTGATCCGGCCCCGCCTAAACAGGTTACTTTAATCATGTTTTGCTCCTTAGC
>JAFDAP010000242.1 GCA_019313765.1 Deltaproteobacteria bacterium
TGCTTTGTAGGTTTGTTCGTAACCGACACACGAATCCCGAAACGAGCTGCGCAACCGCAACCATTTGACTCAACTGATTTTCATTTTGAACGGCAGAGCCTACTGACTCTGACCCCCGCGTAGCGCTTCGACGGTCCCAGCCTCCGGCCCATAGGGCCTACGGCCCGGAGGGAGGACCAGGTTTTAAAAGCCGAATAAAAGTGGCATTAGCGCCTACCACAGGAGGAGAAAAAACGGAATTCCTGTCAGCGAACAATAGACTCAAGAAAATCTGCTATTTCTTCGGCGTGTGTAATCTCAATAAAATCGCTCAACACCGATCCCCAGGTACTGAAGCCTAAGACCTCTGTGTTTGCAATAATTTCATTTTTGCGAACATCATTAACCTGGATATCCGATTTTATCTCGCTGTAAGACTCTCCGCTTGCAAATGCCGAATATTCTGCCTTGATCTTAATGTTTACGACCAGTCGTTTTTCTGTTTCCGATTGTCCCGCAAGCAGGCCCCTTAGCCTGATCTGTTTGACCAGCTCAAATCGGATTTTATCTGGAAGATACTCCGCGGTTTCAAAGCTTCCCGCCTTTATTTCCCCAATTTCAAACACATAGCCTTTTGCTATACCGGAAAACTGTGTGGCCTCCGGGGCCTGTTTTACAGGCGTGACGCAAGACTGGTTTATTAATACCAGACAGATTATTCCGGCAAAGGCAAATAGACTATTCCTGGTCTTATTCATTAGCGTTCTCCTTTTAACAGGAATAAGTCAAACTGCAAGTTAAGATTGTAATTTTACAACAATAATTGGTGTATTTAAAATCCCCCCTACCCCCCTTTAAAAAAGGGGGAATCTTAACGTCCCCCTTTTGTAAAGGGGGATTGAGGGGGATTTTTTATCGCATTAAACATGACTTTGACATTTCTCTACCCTCTAAAATAATTTTACCATAAACACATTGAAGTTTAAAAGTTTTTGTTGCACAAAGGGTGAAACGGGATGTATTTTGACAGGGATGAAGCAGACTAAAACAGACACGAGCCAGGATCGGTGAATGAATAGTGGCGAGCAGACAATCCGAATGCGAGGCGTACGCGGGTCTACAATTTTGTGCTATTTACAGGGTTAATAATACAATATTGTATTTTGACGGTTGCCGCATCTGAGATCCTGGTATGGCATAACTAACTGAAAAAACATCCTTAATCATGCATGCAGGTCCTTTGGCATCATAATTGCTGTGTAGACAATGAAAGCCGAACGGTTTTTTCAACTCTTTTTTTTAAAAATAGGAGGATCTACCAATGAACTGCCAGACCACAGAAGATGTGAGAAAAATTGTAAAGGATAAGGATATCAGTTTTATTCAATACTGGTTTACCGATGTGTTGGGGGTGCTGAAGAGTTTTGCCATCACACCGTCGGAATTGGAAGAGGGCCTGACTGAAGGCATGGGATTTGACGGATCTTCCATTGAGGGATTTGCCAGGATTCATGAAAGCGATATGATCGCCAAACCGGACCCCACAACATTTCAGTTAGTGTCATGGAGAGACGTGGATCGGCCCGTGGCCCGCATGTTCTGCGATATCTTGAATCCGGACGGTACGCCCTATGAAGGAGATCCCCGCTATGTACTCAAACGCCTTTTGAGTAAAGTGGCCGAGCAGGGCTACACTTTTTATGTCGGGCCTGAACTGGAATATTTTTATTTCAAGGATAATACCTGTACGGAATTCATTGATTTAGGCGGATATTTTGACTCCAGACCTTTAGACATGGCCGGCACCCTCAGAAGGGAGACTATCTTCGCCCTTCAAGACATGGGTATCCAGGTGGAATACAGCCACCACGAGGTTGCGCCCAGCCAGCACGAGATTGACCTTCGGTATGACGAAGGACTGAAGATGGCGGATAAAACCATGACCTACAGGGTAACGGTAAAAGAGATTGCAAGGCAGCAAGGTGTCTATGCGACCTTTATGCCCAAGCCCGTTTTCGGGGAGAATGGAAGCGGCATGCACGTGCACCAGTCGCTCTTCAAAGGCGACAAAAACGCATTTTATGATCCGGGTGACAAATACAACCTGTCCGACATGGCCAAACACTATATCGCAGGATTGATGCGCCATGCGCCCGAGATAACCGCGGTTACCAACCAGTGGGTCAATTCATACAAACGATTGGTGCCCGGTTATGAGGCACCGGTATATGTGTCCTGGGCCAGGAGAAACCGGTCCGCCATGGTCCGTGTGCCCATGTACAAGCCCGGTAAAGAGGCGGCGACCCGAATGGAATTTCGCTCCCCGGACCCTGCCTGCAATCCTTATCTTGCGTTTGCGGTTATGTTAGGCGCCGGAATGGAAGGGATCGAGAAAAAATATGAATTGCCCGATCCCATTGAAGAGGATATCTTTGAGATGAATCCTGCAGAAAGAAAAGCCCACGGCATTACCGACCTACCGGGGAACCTCTATGCGGCCATCCTGGAAGCGGAGAAAAGCGAGTTGGTAAGGAAAGTCTTGGGTGATCACATTTTTGATAAATTTATTGAAAACAAAAAGATTGAATGGGATAAGTACAGGACACACGTAAGCCAGTTCGAGCTTGATAGGTATCTGCCGATACTGTAACTTATATTCTTACATTGAAAACGTGGTCCTCGGGGCCAGGTCATAGCTAGATTAGATGGCTCTGCCTTGGAGTTTTGTGTCGAAAAATACAAATTACAAGCACCAAATTCCAAATACCATGCCAAAGGCAGGCAAGAATCTCAAATTCCAATATTCAATGACCAAAACCGGATTAAAAAACGAACATCGAACTTCGAACTTCCAACGTCGAATTAGGGTACGCCCTCGGCGTTTCAATTTTTTTCCTGTTTGTTATTTCGGATTTTGGTCATTGGAATTTTTTTGTTATTTGTGATTTGATATTTGGAATTTCAATAAGCCAATGAAATTCCAACAAAGCAACTCCCCGCTGGGGATAACCAAAGCCTGGTCCTCCCCCGCGTAACGGGATCTTCGATGGGCCAGGATTTTTTTCAGTCATGATACAGGGAGATAAAAAGAACCATGAAAGATGAAACCATGTCCACAATAGGCCAGAGCCTGTTCGGTTTTCAGGCCGCGCTTAAAGAGGCCGGATCGAGTCTGGCAGAATATTTGGATAAGTATTACGCCCGGAAATGGGTGGGGGACACCCTTTATGCGGCCATGTCGCTTCGCACGACCTTTGTGACTGCAATGCACCAGTTTTTAGCGGATGAGGGGCTGTTTAACCTGGAACGGATACAAATGAGCCCGGTGACCGATCCCTTGGCCCATGATGTGGAGTATGTTCCGAATATCCATTACAAGGGCCAGCTATACGTCATGACCCACAGCATGATCTATTCCAAGTTTTTGGCATGCCATAACCCGAAGATCAAAGGTGTATTCGTTGATTCGCCCAATATCAGGCTCGAAATCGAAAGCCCCGATCGTGTTCAGCGGGGCAAATATCTGATCGACTTCAGCCAGATGGATCTTGAATTGAGGAGAAACCGTGAAATTGACCTGGAGACCTATCTCAAGGAACCGGAAAAGGTAACAAAGATCCTTAATGAGGATATGGAAAAGGCGGTGGATCTGTTTGAACGGTTGATCATCCATGCCATGACCCGTCTGGTGGAAAAAAATGAGGACGATTTAAAGACCCTTGGAGTGGCCATTGAGGTGCCTGAGCAACCCTTTCCCCGATTTGTGTGTGACAAAGCCAAAAAGAAGTATGGCCGCGGATATGAGGTAAAGCTGGGAGAAGAAATCAAGGAACAATTCTTCTGGATTACCGGACTTTTGAGAGAGAACTACGATCTGGTCTATCCCTATTTGAGACCTGAAGGAAAGGTTTCTCTGTCCGAAGTAAGCTCGGACATGATTTATAACTATGACATCTGTGCCAAGAGCATTGTAAGGGATACGGGAAAGCAGACCCCTGCCCTGGAGATCCTATCCGGTGCCGTGCGAGAATGGTTGCATGAAGCAATAGTGGAGAGGTTGCTGGATAACGGGATTATTCCGGCCAGGCCGGTCATATATGAAGGAAACATTAATAATATTGATGAATTGGGA
>JAFDAP010000243.1 GCA_019313765.1 Deltaproteobacteria bacterium
ACATCCACCAACCCCATGTCGGTCAGCTTGAGTTCAGGGATAACAGGAAGGGCCAAAAAGGAAAGTGCCATGAATGGTTCTTCAAGGGCACAACCCAACCCGGCCGCAGCCTTTTTTATCTCTCGAAGATTTCGAACAAGGGTTTCCATGGGCTCATCGGACATAAGACCTGCGATTTCAAGGGGTACTTTTGCAAGTATCTCATTGTTTTTTACAACGCTGAGTCCCCCGCCCATAATCCTCACTGCTTCAACGGCCCTGAAAATTTCCTCATCAGTGACACCCACCGCAATGACATTGTGGGAGTCATGGGCAACCGATGTAGCCATAGCGCCACGTTTAAGCCCAAAACCCGTGACCAGGCCCAATCCTATATGACCGGTGGCCCTGTGTCTTTCCACCACACACAGTTTTAGGACGTCTGATTCGATATCCGTAATCACATAGCCTTTGTCTGATCTGATTTTTTCAAAGCGCATATGCGTTATTATCTGACCGGGGACCACCTCAATCACCTTCGCCTTGTCCTCTGAATAAGGAATGCGAAAGCTCTCAGGGCTCAACGAGGATATATTCAGGGGTTCGGGCTTCATTAGCGTGGCCCTGTCCTGACCATTGGGGAAATTGACCAGGGACCCCTTGTCAACGACCATACGGCCGTCTTTATAAACAGAATTCACTTCAAAGCTTTCAAGGTCATTTAGAACGGCAAGATCGGCACGAAAGCCCGGAGCAACAGCTCCCCTGTCTTTAAGACCGAAGTATTCGGCCGGGTTCAGGGTGGCTAACTGGATCGCAGTGACAGGGTCCAGACCCAATTGAATCGCTTTTTTGACCATATAGTTCAAATGACCCCGTTGTTGAATATCTTCAGGGTGCAAGTCATCCGAGACAAAACAGAAACGCCTGGCATTCCCTCTGTTAACCAAGGGGACCAGTTCGTCTAAATTTTTAGCCGATGTACCTTCTCGGATCATGAGCATCATACCGGTTTCAACCTTTTCAAGGCCTTCCGAAAGGACAGTTGTTTCGTGATCCGAACGAATCCCGGCGGTCACATATGCCTGAAGATCATTACCTGAAAGAGAGGGACAATGGCCATCTAACACTTTATTTCTAAAAAGGTCGATTTTTTCAAGTATTTCCTGGTCTCCCGACAGGACACCGGGGAAATTCATCATCTCGGCCAATCCCAGGATACGCGGCTCATCTTTGATTTTCAATAGATCCGAAGGTCCTAAATATGCACCTGCCGTTTCCAAATGCGTTGCCGGCACACACGAAGGGGCCATGAAAAAAATATCAAAGGGGATTTCCTGGCTGTCCCTTAACATAAAACGGATGCCCTCAAGCCCCATTACGTTCGCGATTTCATGGGGATCCGAGACAATGGCCGTCGTTCCGTGAACCAGCAGGGCGGCTGCAAGCCGGGAAGGAACGAGCATGCTGCTTTCTATGTGTATATGCCCGTCAATCAGGCCGGGGGTGACCAATTTGCCTTCTATGTCCTTTTCTTCCTTGCCGTGATAACCTGAACCGACCCCCACAATGACACCATCATAGATTGCCACATCCTTTTCACTGATCCCTCCGGTAAATACATTCACCACCCTTCCCTTTTTCAGGACGAGATCGGCCGGGACCTCATTTCTTGCAGCTCTAATTCTTTTTTTAAGCGCTTCGATCATTAACGAGTAACCTTATCAATCACAAACCACTCTTCCGTCAAATCTGATGTGGTGTCCACCAAAAGATGGACAATATTAAGTTCGGGATGAAGACTCTTCAAGTCGTCCAGGTCCACTGTTTCAAACTTTTTTACATTATTTGTGTATGCCTGTTCGGTCAGGGCGTTTGATTCATAATTTTCCTTGGTTCGAGCGGATATCCTCCTCAATGACACATCTTTCGAACATTGGGTCTGTTGAATGACAAAAGACATTAGGGCCTTTGCCGCTACTTCGGCGGCCCGCCTTCTCAGTGACTGGGTTACAAAAGTGGCATCCAGAATGACCCCCTCCCCTTTTCCTGCCAGCTCATGGGCCATTCTAAACATTTCGTCATATACGAGCGTCCTCTTGTTCATGCTTGAGGCCACCTTTTCATCGAAGATGTCTTCATTTTTCAGGACCTCGAGGCGGATCATGTCTGTTCTCAATATCCTGTAACCCTTGATCTCTGCAATAAGCTCCGTGGTTTCTGTCTTATACGATGCTGGAAGCCCGCATGCGATTAAAACCGTTTCAGGTCCCAGCTCTTTGTTCATAAAATCAACAAAGGGTTCTTTCATTAAAATACTCCTTTTTCCGACAGGATCACGGGATTAACTTGACTAAAAAATTCGTAAGTTCTTAATCTACCCTAAATAAGCATATGCAAGCTCGAAATATTTTCTGGCCCTTTCAACGGCCTCATCCTTTTTATCCGCACTTATATTTTCATCATCCACCTGGAAGCTATTGACCTTTCCCCGTACAAAGGCACGGTAGACCTTGTAAAAAGCCAGCAGGGAATCCACTTCCTCCTCTCCTGCCAGTTCCTTATAAAGGTTCCACAACGTCCTCGCATCATCTTTTCCGCCATGATATTCCAGATCCATGAGGAGGAAGGCAATGTCGGCCACAGTATCACTGTAACGAAACCGGTCATTGAATTCAATGCAATCAATAATTGAGAGTTCTTCGGTGAAACAGACGTGTTCCATATGAAGATCACCGTGGCAATCCCTGATCCGCCCCTCCCCTATCCTTTCACCAAAAAACTCCCTGTTTTTCTCGTAGAAATCCTTTGTCCATCCCTTCAGGGTTTTGAATTCATTTTCCTGAATGCTTATCCCAACATACTTCTCGACCTGCTCAAAATTCTCGTCAGTGTTTACCTTAATGCTCTCAATCCTTCCAAATTGGTCAATTTCCGGGGATTTGAGCGTTGCCAGATGGAACCTTGCGAGTACCTTGGCAATCCTTTTCAGATGATCCCTTGTAAGGTCTCCCTTTTCAAACATGGATTTCATCAGGATTTCATCAGGAATCCGCCGCATTTTCACCGCATAATCCACGACTTCTCCTGAAGTTCCTCCCAGGAAATGCATCCTTCCATCAAATCTAATGGGCAACACATCCAGGTATATGCCCTTTGAGAGTCTATTATTGAGCTTTACCTCCTGATGGCAAAAGTGCCTCCTTTTTTCAAGTGTCGAGAAGTCCAGAAAACCGAAATTGACGGGTTTTTTCACCTTGTACACGAACTCGTCGGCCACAAAGACAATGGATATATGAGTTTGAACCACCGAAACACTGTCCGTCCTGTCAGGAAGCATGCCAGGGTTTTGTAGATCATCAATTATTGAAGTCATCACTATCTTCTCTCACTTCGCCAAATTCACCGTATCTTCTCATTTACCCCGCCCTCAAAAAGCCACGGCTTTAGCCGTGGATGAATGTGGTTAGAGATCATTACCATCGAAAGTCTGGCAAATCGTATCCAGAGAAGTCTTGAACGAATTATCCTTTTCACGTCCAAACAGGGTGGAATCACTCAATCTTCCCTGCATTGTCTTAATCGCACCTTTCGCTTCTTTATATGAAATTCGTTTTACTGCCTGATCAGATATATGAGCTAATTCCAGCTTTCCATAATCGTATCGATCAAGTGTGTCAAGAGCGTAGCTGAAATCAGCAATAACCTTCAAAAGTCCTTCAGATTCAGACGTGAAGAGCAGTTTACGATCAATTATATTATCGACAAGCTTAATCGATTGTTTAAGCGCTTCATATTTCTCAATCTGTGACTGTAATCTTTTTTCATTTAGAGCGTAGCCTTTGACAAGATAGTCTTTTAATATTTTATTTGCCCAGATACGGAATTGGGTGCCACGTAATGAATTTACGCGATAACCAAGGGAAATCATTGCATCCAGATTATAGTATTCGATATTACGGGTTATTTTCCTACCGGCCTTCCATTTGAACTGTTGCATATTTTGCAACAGTTCCCTCCTTGGATAACTCCCCTGTTTTGAATATATTAGAAATATGCCGCGAAACAACCGACTTGTCCCTTTTAAATAATTCCGCCATTTGATTGAGATTCAGCCAAACTGTTTCTT
>JAFDAP010000244.1 GCA_019313765.1 Deltaproteobacteria bacterium
GCCGGAATCCAGTGTTTTCAGAAACTTATGACTGATCTGGACCCCGGCTTTCGTCCACCCTCCATAGCATTGCGGGGGACGGGCCGGGGTGACCACTTTTTATGAGATCATCATGCCTTGACTTTGACATACACGGCATCTAAGCTGATTTCATGGAAAAAAGAACCAATTCCCTGATACCGTTAAAGGATGTTATCGCAAATCTTTTAAACGACGGCTCACTGCCCTTTAATCCCGATGACGCTAATATCTGGAGGGTCTGGAATGAGGTGGTCGGCCCGGCCATCTCAAAAAATGCCCGGCCTTTATGGATCAAAAACGGGAAGCTCAAGGTCATTGTGTCAAACCCCATATGGCTTCAGGAATTGCAGTTTGTGGAGAAGGACATCATGGAAAAACTGAACGGCAAATTAGGCCGAAAGGCAGTAGAGAAGATTGAATTCAGGGTGGGGGCTAAATAGAAAAATTTCCTTGCCCAAGTAACGGAGGGCAGATTTCCAGACCCGGTTTCCCTCCTAACGAGGCCTCAATGAGGGCCAGTTTGGCGTCAGATTGCAGGCCGGGATAATTAATTTGAACTTTTTTTGGCTCCAAATCGAAACGTCTCATGCGGACCAGGATATCCACAAGACGGGCACACGGATAAATCAAGGCCAGCCTGCCCTTTTTCCTCAGAAGATTTCTGGCGGCCCGTAAGATATCATCAATAGAGGCCAAAATTTCATGCCTGGCAATGGCCCTGCGTTGATCCGGATTTATTCGCCCGCTTTCGGCCTTGCGATAAGGGGGGTTGCATATAACCACGTCGGCTGATTCTTTGACCATGGGAGGATATTTGATATCCCCCAGGATAATCCCCATTTTATCCTCAAATCCGTTAAGAGCGGCATTTCGCCGCGCCTGGGCGGCCAGTTCTTCCTGGATTTCCAGCCCAAAAGCATGTCCTGCCGGTTTCGTGAGAAGCAAAATCAAGAGAATCACGCCGCAGCCCGTGCCGAGATCAACCACCACATCTCCGGGTCTGATTGTAACGAACCCGGAAAGCAGGACCGCGTCAATGGAAAACCTGTAACCGTCCCTGGATTGGATCAGCTTAAGACGGCCTTCCATGAAGTAGTCTATACACTCACCGGGCCGGAGTTTGATTTCAGGGGACCTGGATGATTTCATTTGGATTTATCTTGTTAAATACCAGTCCGCTTAATATTTTGGGATAAAAATAGGTAGATTTCCTGGGCATAACTAAGGAGTTTTTTGCAATTCCCTTTACCTGGTCTATCCTGGTGGGATTCAGCAGGAATGCCATTTGATAGTCCCCGGATTGTACTTGCGACACGGCCGTCCTCATGCTGCTTTGATAACCGATTATTTCATCATCATCCAGATCTTGTTTGGTGAATCCAATCCCCTTTTGGAGGATAAACCTTGACAGGACCAGTACATCCAGCTTTTTTAATGAAGAGTGGAGATCATCACCTAACTGATCCCTTACGCCCGGCTTAAGTGAGAGGAGATGACACTGACTGGCCTTTGTGTGGTAAAAGCCGATGGCAGTATTAAGACGCCCTGCTTCCAGTAGGTTCTGTTTCAGGGCCGTGCATTCCTCTAAGCTGTCACTGGCCTCAAACGGGAAAGAAGTTATGTCAAACCATGGCCCCACCTTTTCAAGAAGGGGCCCGGGCTGAAGATCAGGGACTTCTTTAATAAGCCGGTGGGAAGGCAGGATGGTCAGGCCCTCATCACTCATATTGGACAAATACATCATGACATATTCATACGACCTGTTGAGAGGTCTCCGGCCGTGCCTGGCCCTCATCATGTTTCTGTAATTGCGTGCAGTCTCATAACGGTGGTGGCCGTCTGCAATAAAGATGGACTTATCCGACATGGCATCCGCTATTGTTTTAAACACACGGGGGTTTTGTATAACCCACATTCGGTGGTTCGTGCCATCCTCAAAATCAAAGGCTATTTCAGGGGAGAAGTCGGTGACCTTCCTTGCGGCCTCCATTATAGTGTTATCAGGTTCCTCATAAAGGCCGAATATCTGGCTTAGCTGGGCGCTGCAGGCCCTCATGAGCTTCAGGCGGTCATCCCTGTGGGCCGAAAAGGTCCTTTCATGGGGAAGGATAACCCCTGCATCTTCGTCTTCTATTCGCACCAGTAAAATTATCCCCCACCGGGTCCTTCGGGGGTCCCCGTTTCCGGGGTCATACGACAGGGAAGTGAGATAGATGCAGGGTCGATCCGAAGGAATCAGGATGCCGGCGGATTCCCATCTCTTAAAACAGTCCGCGGCGCGCGTATACCTGTTATCCCAATCGGAATCCCCGATCTTTTTCTTAGCTAAGATCAAACGGATGACATTATAGGGATCTTTTTGGTAATATGTCTCCTGCTCGTCCCCGGAAATCACGTCATAGGGTGGTGCAACAATTGCTTCGAAATCTTGCCTTGCGTAATAATTATAGGTAAATCCATTAAAGGGAGCTATGATGGCCATGATCTAAATTTGATCCTTTTGTTTTTCCCTTCCCTTGAGAAATGAAATCAGGTCCAACCCTGCCGGCGTGCGGGCTTGCAGGAATTTTTTGAGCTCCTCATTTGAAGTTCTCAAGCTCGGGTGATAAAAAGCTTTTTATTCTCTCAAAAAGGCTGCTGATGTCAAGTAAATTTGGTTGATTGTTTTGAATATGAATTCTGAAGACATAACGGGTCACCTAATGAATGCACACAAAAAAAATCCGGATCTTGTCATAGAAGGCGGTCTGGTCTTAACCATGGCAGAAGGCCAGGCCCCTGTTTCGAACGGCAGGGTGTTGATAAAGCACGGGATTATAACGGACATTCAAAGCCGGAAGGAGAAAGGTGAAGGGCCGGGCCTTCAAACGGAAGTCATTGACGCAAAAGATGCGATTGTCATGCCGGGGCTGGTTAATGCCCATACACATGCGGCCATGACGCTTTTCAGGGGCCTTGCCGATGATCTGCCTTTGAAGCAATGGCTTTTTGAAAAGATATTTCCTGCTGAGGCAAAGTACCTTAACCCGGACACGGTCTACTGGGGTTCGCTCTTAGCATGTCTTGAGATGATCGCATCCGGGACCACCTGCATTGCAGACGGGTATTTTTTTCAGGATGAGACGGTTCGGGCCGTACATGAAGCCGGGCTCAGGGGCCTTATTGCCCAGGGGGTTATTGATTTTCCCGCACCGGGTGTCCCTGACCCGAAAAAAAACCTGGAGGTGGCAAGGGAATTCATAGAAAGATGGCTCGGTTTTTCGGCCCTGATTACGCCTGGTATGTTTTGCCACAGCCCTGTCACCTGTTCCGAACAGACACTAAAAGGTGCATGGGAGATATCCCGCCGCTTTGATTTGCCCCTTCAGATCCACCTTTCCGAGACGTCTGACGAAGTAAATGAAGTTATAAGAAAGACCGGTAAAAGGCCGGTTTTCTACTTAGACCGGCTTGGATTGATAGACAAGGGTCTTATTGCAGCCCATGCAATACATCTGGATGAAAGGGAGATCTCCTGTATTTTCGAAAAAGGGGTGAAAATCGTTCACGTGCCTGAAAGCAACATGAAACTGTGCGCCGGTCCGGCCCCGGTACGTGACATGGTAAACGCGGGCTTGACAGTCGGATTAGGCACAGACGGGTGCTCATCCAATAACAACCTGGATCTTTTTTGCGAGATGGATACGGCAGCCAAATTGAGCAAGGTTTACGATCTTGATCCGGTTGGTCTGGATGCAAATACCGTCATCAAAATGGCGACCTGTTGGGGGGCTTCTGTCTTAGGCCTTGAAAAAGAGATCGGGACCCTTGAGCCCGGCAAAAGGGCGGACATTATCGTAGTTGATACTCACCAGCCTCATTTGTGTCCTGTTTACGATCCGTTATCCGCTATCGTGTACTCTGCCAATGGCGCAGACGTGAAGGACGTCATTGTGAACGGGAAGGTGCTGATGAAAAACAGGGAATTCACGACACTGGATCCGGTCGAGATTATGGAAAAGGTAAAGGCCATTAGCAGTAAAATAAGCATTTGAGGCAATCCGGTCACAGGGCAGGGCCACGTCATTTAAACAGGTAATGGCTTGGAAAATCATGAAATTCCAAGCACCAAAATACAAATCTCAAACAAATATCAATGACCGAAATTCAAAATTCAAAACAGATAGAATGACGGCGAGGCATCCAATAAGTGATTGAAATGTTTTGGTCATTGTAATTTTGATATTGTTTGTAATTTGAGTATTGTAATTTGAGATTTTAGTGGCGTATCCGGGAAAGCAAATCGCTTCTATCTGAATTAGTTAGAGCTGATTTTGACGTTTCCCTGGGTCACAGGGTCTCCATGTTGACAAGAAGGTGCATTAACTGCTATCAAGTCCCTCTGTTTCATTTTTTTTAAAATAATGGTGAAAAACATATGGATAGAAAAAAGACAGGTATATTTTTGACAATAGTGCCGCTTATCATAATCCTGGGCCTTCTTGCCTGGTTATTGAGCATAATCTTTGAGGGCCAAAAACCCCTGGTACAAATCAAGCCCCTGCCTCAATTCCTTTCGGAAAGCCGGGAATTTACGCTTAACATCAGCGATGAGAAAAGAGGCCTTAAACACCTTGTGGTTTCGGTGAACCAGGGAGGCCGGGAAACGACTATTCTTGAAAAAGAGTTTCCGTTCAAAGGAATGTTCAATCGTGAGGGTGCTCACAAGTTTAATACGAAGTTTTCCATGAATCCTTCAAATCTCAATCTGGCCCAGGGACGCGTGGACCTGAAGGTTCGGGTATGGGATTATTCCAGAAGGAGCGGGGGAGACGGGAACCTCTCACAGGTAAGCCACAAAATGGTAGTGGATACGGTCCCACCTTCCATTAGGGCCATAAGCCGGTTGAACTATGTCAACCTCGGAGGGACAGGTTTGATAATGTATCAGACCTCTTCTGATACGGTTAAGAGCGGCCTTTACGTCAATGATCTCTTTTTCCCGGGCTTTCCGGCAGGTGTAGAATCCAAGGAAGGTTTTCGCGTATGCTATTTTGCCGTTCCCTGTGACACAAAGGCTAATCCGGACGTGTATCTGTGGGCAGAGGACCGGGCGGGTAACCTGTCAAGGGGCAGCTTTCACTATAATATCCGCAAAAAACGGTTTCGCACGAAAAGAATAAATATCACGGATCGATTTCTGAAGAGTGTTCTTCCCTATTTTTCTTTTTATCCTTTTGATCCGGAGGTTGATGACATAACAAAATTCCTCAAGATCAACAGGGACTTGAGAAAGGAAAATAATTTGACTTTTAACAGTTTGAGGACAAAGACGAGTCCCAGGAGGCTCTGGAAGGGGGACTGGATAAGGCTTAAAAACGCCGCCAACATGGCGGGGTTCGGTGACCTGCGCTCATACTACCACAAAGGAGAAAAAATTGACCAACAGGTACACATGGGTGTAGATTTGGCCTCGCTGGCGAACGCCAAGGTCCAGGCGGCCAATAACGGCCGCGTCATCTTTTCGGATCGTATGGGAATATACGGCCTTACAGTGGTCCTTGATCACGGCCAGGGCCTTGCCAGCGTTTACTCGCATCTGAGCAGGATAGACGTAACACCGGACCGCGAGGTCGCAAAAGGTCATGTCATCGGGTTAACAGGACAGACAGGACTTGCCGGTGGAGATCACCTTCATTTTGGTATCATGGTAGGCGGTGTTTTCGTTAATCCTATAGAATGGTGGGACAGGCACTGGATTCAGGATAACGTAACCCGGAAATTGGCCCGACTGGATGAATGAGATTACCTTTTCTCGAAAGTTTCCCCTTCAAAAGCCTTCCCTTGCCACACTCCACCTGACCCGACAACTTTACCCTGACCATATTAGCCCTCTGGCCGTAAATTGGGCGTAAAATCAATGCTTTTACGTTCGACAAAAAGAGTAAATCATCTTAGGCCTTGCCTCAAAAATTGGATTACCGAAGGAAACAGAGATGGATAGAGGAATAAGAAGCGAAGAGAAGCTTCACTTTAACCGCCAGGCGTGCTGGGGCCTTTCGTGGCTGATTGGATACATCCTATTGATGATCTGGTG
>JAFDAP010000245.1 GCA_019313765.1 Deltaproteobacteria bacterium
TCCTTCGGAGCGTCGGAGCCAGGGGGTCCCCCATCCCATAACAGCCTGAAATCACGAAGGCCTTCCAGCAGTCACTACGAAAAGACCGCTTCAACCTTCAACCTCGCAATCATGCGTTATCTTGAGGCGTACTCATTAACCGGATGAACCTTTTTTTTTGAGGTTACAACCAAACAAAACATTCATAAAAATAGCCAAATAAAATATATACAATATATTTATAAGTAATTGAACTAAATTATCAATAATTCTATTTCGAATGAGGAATTATAAGTCAAGGGCGCTTGTGTGTCAATTGAAAATGCGTAAATAGAATAAGGCCATTCGAGGGCTTGGCCCTTTTTTGCCCCCATACTCAATGACCTTAATGATAATATTAGGCTTGAAATCCCGGGGGCCAATGAATATATTAAAAAACAGCTTAATGAAATATTGTATTGAAGTTTATTAAATACCATAAAATGGAAAATCCATGAAAGACACTGGACGGAGGAAGATGGAAGACGAAATAAGAGCCTCAAATGAAAACGACGGAAGTGGAAGGATTCCGAACCAGAAAGAGCTTGAGAAAGAATTGAGCGATTATCTTTCCAAGAAATATGGCGGCCGCGTCAAGATTATCTCGCCGCTCGTTTTCCCAAAAGCGGATGTTTTATCTACCGATGAGAAAGGCGACGCCACGGATACCGGAAGCCTTCTTTCATTTGACCTGCTTCCCGAGGAGCTGGAGTCTTATCTGGATGGTTTTGTTGTCAAGCAGAACCAGGCTAAGGCGGTACTGGCGACCAAGATCTGCACCCATTTCAACAGGATCAAACATAGTAAAAAGTCTGCGGGCAAAAACAAGACCTCCGGGATCGGCATGATAAAAAACAATGTGTTGATGATCGGCCCGACCGGAGTGGGCAAGACCTATATCATCAAATTGATCGCTCAGAAATTGGGCGTCCCCTTTGTGAAAGGGGATGCCACCAAATTCAGTGAAACCGGTTACGTGGGCGGGGATGTGGAGGACCTGATCCGTGACCTGGTCTATGAAGCTAATGAAGACATCAGCTTAGCTGAAAATGGGATCGTCTATATTGACGAAATTGACAAGATTGCTTCATCACGAAACCTGATTGGTCACGATGTCTCAAGGACCGGTGTCCAGAGGGCGCTCTTAAAACCCATGGAAGAGACAGATGTGGATCTAAAGGTCCCTCACGACCCAATATCACAGATACAGGCCATTGAGCATTACAGACGGACCGGAAAAAAAGAAAAAAAAGAGGTCAACACGAAGAATATCCTGTTTATAATGAGCGGGGCCTTTGGTGATTTAGCTGAAATTATTAAAAAAAGGCTCCAGAGCCAGGGGATCGGCTTTGAGGCGGACGTCAGACCCGCAGAGGTCCCATGGGAGATCCTGAAAGAAGTCGCTGCACATGATCTGGTGGAATTCGGCTTCGAAACAGAGTTTGTGGGCCGGCTCCCGGTTATTGTGGTATTTGACGAACTCACCAAGGAAGACCTGATCGAGATATTGGGAAACCCCAATAACCCGATTATTATCAGCAAGAGGCTCGATTTCAGGGCCTATGGGATAGACATCAAGTTCGAAGAGGAATCGTTGGCAATGATTGCGGAAATGGCGGCCGCTGAAAAGACAGGGGCGCGGGGACTCGTTAGTGCCATTGAAAAGGTCCTGATCCCCTTTGAAAAAACTCTTCCCTCCAAAGGGCTCGATAAATTTTTAGTGACGCGGGCAGTTGTCGAAGATCCCGATAGTCAACTTGAAATTCTCTTAAATAATCCCGATGATCCGGCACTTGCCGAAAGGTTTGAGCAGGCAAAAGAAAACGAACTTGAGGGTATAAAGGAATATATCTCCACAAGGATCGGTGATTTTAGCAAGAGGGCGGGACTTGAGATATATGAAAAGAGGATGGATCTCATCGCAGCGTTGTACCTGAAAAATATCTCCGATATTAATACGGCCCTTGATGATTTCAAAGAGATGTACGGGCAGGTCAAGGTTGAGGAAGCAGCCCTGGCTGATAAATTGGAAGTGAAGGTTTCGTTTGACGAAAGTGCCGTAGACCAGATTATACGCCAGGCAATTGAGACAGATCAGGAGGCCGGTCCACTGGCCCTTGAGGTTGCGAAGAGGCTCGAATACGGGCTTAACCTTGTGCGGGATAGGGCCGGGATAGAAAGCTTTATCATTAATGATGAAGCTGTTTCAGACATGGAGAACTTCGTAAATAACCTCATCAAGAAGTATTATCGCCAGGAATATCCGGCTAATTAAACGTCTCGAAATTTCTATAACTTACTGAAATCAAAAGTGTTTATTGAGGCTTAATACTTTTGCCTCAGACATGGAATAATGGAATGCTGGAAAGTTGGAATGTTGGTTTTAATAAGGAATTTGTTCATTTATTAACCTTTTAACATCCATGTCAAGGGCATCCTGGCAATAAAAGATTGCGCCATTTTCGCAAAGCCCATTATTCCATTATTCCAGTATTCCAACATTCCAATTGCGGAGCGAAGCGGAGCTAAGTTCTAATATGATAGGCATATCAAAGCTTTACTGCGGAACCGTAGAACCATCGGATGCACTCCGTTATGGCAGACGTTCCAGCGACCTGCCATCTCACCTGCTCCAGTTCTCCCAGGATAAGAAACCGGTAGTGGTGTGGAACGTCACCCGGGCCTGCAACCTGAACTGCATTCACTGCTATGCACGGGCCGTTGACCGCACACACGAGAAGGAACTGACCCATGATCAGGGCTTAGCCGTGATTGATGACCTGGCTGCCTTTGGCGCTCCGGTTATCCTCTTTTCCGGGGGTGAGCCGCTTATGCGGCCCGACCTGACAGAGCTTGCCAATTATGCCGTCAGTAAAGGTATGAGGGCCGTCATTTCAACGAACGGAACCCTGATTACCCGGGAAAAGGCTAATGAACTTAAGAAGATTGGTCTTTCTTACGTTGGGGTCAGTATAGACGGCATGGAGCCTGTCAATGACCGCTTTAGAGGTAAGAAAGGGGCTTTTAGAGATGCCATGGCAGGGATAAAGAACTGCCAGGAAGCAGGTCTTAAGGTGGGCTTGAGGTTTACCATCAACCGTATGAATACGAACGAAATACCCTACATCCTTGACCTGCTTGAAGAACATGATATACCCAGGGTGTGCTTCTACCACCTGGTTTATGCGGGACGGGGCTCTGATATGGTTGAGCAGGATTTGGATCACGAGGAAACCCGCAAGGTAGTGGATGTTATAATGGACCGGACCAAGGACTTGCACGACCGCGGCATCTCCAAGGAGGTCCTTACCGTGGATAACCATGCTGACGGCCCGTACGTCTATCTCAGGATGTTAAAAGAGAATAATCCAAGAGCGGAAGGGGTTCTTCGACTTCTTGAGATGAACGAAGGAAACAGTTCGGGCAGAGGCATCGGGTGTATCAGTTGGGATGGTTCCGTGCATGCCGATCAGTTCTGGCGGCATTACAGCTTCGGCAATGTACTTGAAAGACCCTTCAGCGAGATCTGGTCCGATCTTTCCAATCCCCTGATGGTACAACTCAAAGAAAAAAAGAAATATGTTAAAGGCCGTTGCGCCGCGTGCAAATGGTTGGATGTCTGTGCCGGTAATTTCAGGGTCAGGGCAGAGGCCGTCACCGGAGATATCTGGGCCGCCGATCCCGCCTGTTATCTGACGGATGAAGAGATTCTGTGAATTCAAAAAAGTCTTGCCTGAATATTTGCTGATTTTTTAATGGTCCGGTTTTCTTGTGACGTTCAAGGTTGTCAATCCTAAATATAGGCCAACATGCTGGGTTAAGAAGGAAAGGTCATTTCAGGGGAGAGGTGAAAGGTAAACTATGATAATACGACCACGCAGACTCAGAAGGACGCCGGCAATAAGAGACATGGTGAGGGAGACGACTCTTTCTGCGAAGGATTTCATTGCTCCGCTTTTTGTTAAGCACGGCCAGGGGGAGAAGGAACCTATTTCAACTATGCCAGGCCAGTATCACTTTTCGGTTGATACTGTTGTAAAGGAGGCGGAGGAACTGTGGG
>JAFDAP010000246.1 GCA_019313765.1 Deltaproteobacteria bacterium
CAGGGCTGAATGAAAATCTAAACCGTCATACAAACAGGGTTAACGAACGAAAGATAACCCTGAATGGTGAAGGGTGGACTATATTGATCTGGAGAAAAGAGATGATGACACGCGGGAATACGGATTCAATAGGGAAGTTACTGCTTTTTCCGCAAAACAGAAATCAATTGTCTTGTTTCATGCCTCCATTTATCCATTTGTTCGACCTTGGTAATTATCTTTGAGATCACCTTGATGGAGTCCGAAGGAGAAGTCATGTAGGTCTGTTTTACTTTTATGGCAGAGCCTTGCTTCACATATTCCGTCAACGCATTGAAGAGGGTTTCAATGAGATCCGCATCCTTAATGGACAGGTCAACATTGAGGATTCTATCGTTTATGGATATGGTTATTTCCTTTGCTTCCCTTACTTCCTTCATTTCAACTCCCCCTAAATAATTGCCTGTCTAACTCGATACGTTGCCCTACCAGTGGGGGGCTTCTATTTATCGGTTTTTCCGGAGTTGGTCATGGAGTGTTCGAGTAACAAAAAAACAAATGGGGGGTCATAATATGGCTTTTTAATTGCTTTTTAGTGGTGGGCGGTGAGGGATTTGAACCCTCGGCTTCCACCGTGTGAGGATGGCACTCTCCCGCTGAGTTAACCGCCCGGTTTGTTTTGGTCGAGTAGTTGATATAGCTGCAAAGTTGAATTGCTAAAAACCCTGATTCATGCATACAATACAAATATGATGCCTGTAAACAAAAAACTCAAACCATGCCCACCATTCTTTTCAGGGAGACCACCTCTTCTGTTTCAAGGTGGCGGTATTCACCGACCTTTAAGTCTCCCAGGGTCAGGTTGCCGAAACCCGTCCGTATCAGGTGGACTGTGTCATATCCGACGGTATCGAGCATACGCCTTACCTGCCGGGATTTTCCCTGGGTAATGGTAACCCTTAGGATACTCTGTCTTTGGTTGCGCGTGATCACCGTCGCCCTGGAGCGACCGCTTGGCCCGTCCTCTAAATGCACGCCTTTTCTCAGCAGGCGTACGGCTTCGTCGGTTATTTCACCGGCCACGGTAACTTTGTAAGTTCGAGGGACCTGGTAGCGGGGATGCATCATACGGTAGGCCCAGTCACCATCATTGGTGAACAGCAAGAGTCCAAGGCTGTCAAAATCGAGCCGACCCACAGGATAAATCCTTTGAGGAATACCTCTTAAAAGATCGGTAACCAGGGGCCTGCCTTGAGGGTCCTTAAGGGAGCATATGTAGCCGAAAGGCTTGTTGAGTAACAGATACAGCCTTGCGCCAGGTTTTGGGATTCCCTGACAGTCGACTTCTATTCGGTCAAGACCCCAGACTGCCCGGGTCCCGAGTTCATTAACCACCTGCCCGTTGACCTTGACACGTCCCGCCATGATCCACTCATCCGCTTCGCGCCTTGAAGTCAGGCCTGCCGAGGTCAATATTCGGTTAATCCTCTGGGGCAGGGCCTGTTTCTGTCCCGGCCTGGCCTTGTTCAGCTCCGGTGTTTTCTTCCCCGGATGCTTCAGCCTGGTGCCCTTCCTCTGAGATCGATTCGGTTTGCTCTTCGTCTGAGATCGATGCGGTTTGCTCTTCGTCTGAGATCGATTCGGTTTGCTCTTCATCAGATACAAGATCCTTGATTTCCTTTAATTTAGGCAGTGAATTTATGTCCTTGAGATCAAAAACCTCAAGGAACCTTTTGGTAGTTCCATAGATGAGCGGTTTGCCTGGAAGGTTCTTTCGGCCCATGATCCTGATAAGATCCTTTTCCAGAAGTGTTCTCAATATTCCCCCTACATCCACTCCCCTTAGTCTTTCGATTTCCTGCCGGAGAATCGGCTGTTTGTAGGCTATGATGGCCAAGGTTTCAAAGGCTGCGCGAGACAAGCGGGCAGGGGAGGTCTTAAGCATTTGAAGCACATATGGTGCGTATTCGGTTTGCGTCCTGAATTGATAGCCCTGGGCCACTTGTCTGAGGCCAAAACTTCTTCCCATGTTATCGTACTCGGTCAGGAGTTCTTCCAGTGACTGTCTAATATCCGGAGGGGTGGCGTCTGGAAGCCATGAATGGATCTCACTTGCCGTGACCGGTTTATCTGATGCAAACAGGAATGCCTCAATGATCAATTTGAGCGGTTTTGTCTCTGTACCCATTGTTGGTTTCTCCGTTTTCATCAAATGAGGGGATCAGGCGAATCTCACTTTCGGCAGTAGGCTGGAATATTTTTATCAGACCAATGTGAACCAATTCCAGCAGGGCCAGAAAAGTGACGATAAGTTCCGAAACAGTTCGATCAGCATCAAAAACCTCGTTGAAGAATACTGCCCCCCTTTTTTTCAAAAGGGCAATGATGACCTCTGTTTTTTCTTTTACGGACCATTGCGCAAGTTTCAGTTTCAATTGAGCGCCGGGCAACCTCTGCTCCATGATTCGCTTGAATGCGTCCATCAATTGAAAGAGATTGACATCCAATTGGGGGTCTTCATCTTTTATTCTTCCTAAGAATTCGGGTGACAAATGGCGCGCAAAGACGTCCCGGTCTAAAATTTCCCTGTCCGAAAGCTCTCCCGCGATCTCCTTGAAACGCATATATTCCAGGAGCGGCCGTGTGAGCTCAATGCGGGGATCTTCTTCATCATCTTCTTTTGCGGGGAGCAGCATTTTTGATTTTATGTGAACAAGCGTGGAGGCCATGACCAAAAAATCACCGGCCACGTCTATGTTAAGGGCCTTCATTATATCCAGGTACTCCAGATACTGATCCGTAATGGTCGCAATAGGAATATCGAAGATGTCCACCTCGTTTTTGTGGATAAGGTGGATCAGAAGATCCAGGGGACCTTCGAATATCTCGAGTTTTACTTCGTAGTTTTCTGTCATATCTTGACTGCAGCTCTCACCTCTTCAAGTGTCTCCCGGGCAATCTCCCTGGCCCGTTTGTCGCCTTCCTCCATGATTCCCCTGACCTTTTTTATGTCAGATTCCAATTCTTTTCTTTTGGCCCTTACCGGTTCAAGCCCCTTTTTGAGCCCGGCGGCCATAACCTTTTTGCAGTCCACACAACCGATGGCGGCAGACCGGCATTCTCCATTGATCCTTTTTACCGTTTCAGGGTCAGTATAGATTTCATGGAACGAGTAGACGTTGCAGATATCCGGATTTCCGGGATCGTTTCTCCTGGCCCTTTGCGGGTCGGTGATCATTTGTCCCACTTTCTTGTCAATCTCTTCATCCGTGTCTGTGAGAAATATGGCATTATCATAACTCTTGCTCATTTTACGCCTGTCTATTCCCAGCAGCTTTGATGTGGGGGTGAGAAGGACATCCGGAACCGGAAACACCTCTCCATACAGGTGGTTGAATCGGCGGGCGATTTCCCTGGTCAGTTCCACGTGAGGGGCCTGGTCTTCGCCGACCGGCACACCGTTGGCCTTATACATTAAAATATCAGCGGCTTGAAGTACCGGATAGCCCAGAAAACCGTAGGTGTATACGTCTTTCTGGGTGAGTTCCCGGAGCTGCTCCTTATAAGTGGGATTTCTCTCCAACCAGGGCAGGGGAGTGATCATGGAAAATATCAGGTGAAGCTCTGCATGTTCCTTGATGTGGGATTGAATGAAAAATGTGGATACGTCCGGGTCAAGCCCCACTGAAATCCAGTCCATTATAATGTCATAGGTGCTTTCTCGAATAATATCAGGATGTTCATACTCGCTGGTAAGGGCATGCCAGTCAGCTATAAAATAGGAACACTCATATTCCTCCTGGAGTTTTCTCCAGTTTAGAAGGGCACCATGCAGGTGTCCAAGATGCATTTTTCCGGTAGGCCTCATTCCACTGAGGATCCTCTTTTTTTTCATTCGTTGTACTCCCGTCTGGATTGAAGATTGTTGAGTTTCAAGTCAATAGTAAAAATCCTGGCCCAGAGGACCAGGCTTTGGTTATCCCTAGAGGGGATTTCATTGTTGGAGATTTATTGCCTTATTGAAATTCCAAATATCAAATCCCAAATATCAAACAAATTCCAATGACCAAAATTCGAAAATCCAAACAATGTCTTGTT
>JAFDAP010000247.1 GCA_019313765.1 Deltaproteobacteria bacterium
GCTGATCCCGAACGGTTGTACCTCTTCAATAAAAGCTATTGCCTCCTCCGGTGAAAAAGCCCCGTTGCAGTCAACCCGCAAATCAACATTCGGTCCGAGTATTTCTCTTGCCAACTTGATAGTGGAGATCCCGCTGTCTTTATCTGCAATCTTCAGCTTTACGAATTTCTGCTGGAGTTTCTTGACCATATTCAGAAGCTGTAAAAGGGACCGCTCGGGTACTACCGGTATTACCGCGGAATAAACATAAGGGTCTGCTGCCGGCTTTTGAGCGAACAATCGCCACAAAGGCTTACCTGCTTTTTTTGCCCAGAGGTCAAGGGTTGCCAATTCCAGGGCACACCACGCAGACGGATACCGTTGACTCAATTCCAGCGAACCTGTTATCTCCAGATAATCTGCAAGACCTTTAAACGTATGGAATTCATTTGCTGCAAGTTGCTCGGCAAGAGAGTGCGCCGCCTCGATTGTCTTATCCAGGGTTTCCCCTGTAACAAAAACCCTCGGGGTCCCTTCCCCGTATCCTGCAAGGCCCGATTCATCCTCTGCAACCACGACTATCGCTTCGGTTTCAGTCCCGTTGTACAGGTTATGAGAAACCTGCAAATTAAACGGAATAGATATTCGGTATACACTGATCTTATTAATTCGCATGCGGATGAACCCCATGTAATCAATCAAAAAATATTTTGCAGATATTCGCCCTTATTAATGGAGGCATATGAAGAAAGATCCGGGAGACTAAGTGATTTTTTTGCAAAATCCAGCAGTTGATCATAGTCAAAGCTCAGACCTAACGCCTTGTAGTAATTTTCCAGAAGCCTCTTTGGCCTCAGGTTGCTGAATTTGCAGGGTATTGAAAGGGTTGGAATACCTTCCTGGTCGAGCATGCTGCGAATATCACTGTCGTTCAGCTTGATCAGGGGCCTGAAAATAGAATATCCTTCATTCATCTTGAGCAGAGGATAGAAGCGCTGAGCTGTTTCAAAAAACCTTTTGTTTTTGTCTTCTGCAGGTGTCGATTGATCACGGCTGTAAATGTGGTTTATCACATGTTCTATAGAATAGCTGACAATATCCCAGAGGGAGTAGCTGGCAATGATGGTGAAGCGATCCCATTCACCTACCATGTCGGTTGTTAAACCGGTTTTTAGCATCTTTTTTCTAATTGCGCGACAAGCAATACATGGGTCAGGATCATTTTTTATGGCATCATCCGTCACTCCCACATCGTGCCATGCTATTTTTATGCCCCGTTTACTCCAATAGGATTCAAGCATCTCAATTTCTTCATCAATGTACCTGTGAACAGGGAACATCGCTGAATGTACCTCAAAATCAAATCCAAATTCCATTCCCGCTTTCAATATTAAATGCAATGCAAGAGATGAGTCCTTTCCTCCTGAAAATAACAGGCAATTCCTCCTACCGGAAAGACTCTCCAGTATGGACATGTTATCTTCTTTCCATGAATCAAAGCTTGGTTCCAGGTTCATATCAACTCCTTTAAGCAAAAGGTTTGAATGTAGCTACTTCACTACTCAGCCGTGTCAAAACTTCCCGGTTTATCTCGACGCCAAGCCCCGGTCCGTCTAAGGGACCGGCCGCACCACCCTGGCCAAAAGAGACATGCTCAACCGTAACATTTTCCTCTAATAAAAACGAATCGTAACAACCGTCATAGAACAATGCGTCGCGACAGAGAAGACAAAGCACCCTGCCCGCGGCTGAAAGTAATCCTGACTCGCCTAAGTGACACCCGATCTGGAAAAGGATCCCGTTTTTTCGCAAATAGTCAATTATCCCGAGCGATTTTCTGAAACCACCACACTTGGATAACCTGACGTTTACCATTTTATAGATATCTTCTTTTGAGATGATTTCCACGTCACTCAAGGAACATGCCTGCTCATCGGCCACTAAAGTAACACCAATATTTTTCATAAGTTTTGCGAAATCAGCCATGTCAGGTTCGTCAGGCGGCAAAGGTTGTTCAACAAAGCGAATATTATACTCCTTTAAGAGAGGCAGCAGCTTACGGGCGGAATCGCGGTCCCATGCATTGTTTGCATCTATTCTCAGGACATAATCGTCTCCAAACACCAGTTTAATCGCTTCCAGAGAATCTTTGTTCTGTTGAAAATCCTTGCCCAGCTTCATTTTTATACGATTAATCCCAACACCCTTGATCAAGTTGCACATGTTAAGTATTTTTTCTTTATCCTCAAGGGTAATCATGGCTCCGTAGCAAACCGTGTTCGCAAAGAAATCGTGGGAAAAATATTGAAGAATAGAGCAGTCTTGTCTCCTTCCAAGCACATCCAAAAGGGCCATCTCAAGGGCGCAAATTGCAGAGTTATGTTCCTTTCCTTCAGGAAGCCCATCCACAAAATCCCATATCTGCAACACATCATTTAGTTCCCATGGGAAAGAGCCCTGTCTTATGAAAAGGCCCAGACTATCCATAGCACTTTCTTGTGATTCACCGGTGACGCCCGGCCTTGGCGCTCCTTCTCCGTAGCCTGTTATCTCTCCTTTTTCGGCAATGACTTCAACAACGATGTTGTCGGCCGCCGTCTTTGTACTCCGGGAATGAGAAAACGCCCGGGAAAACGGAAGAGATGTTTTATATACTTTAACCCTGTCGATTACCATGATATTGGCCTTAAAAACCGGGTTGCGGCATGTTAATACCTTGAAAATACTATTGATTCAGATTGAGAAGGGCCTTCCTTTTTGTTTGGGGAGTGTAGTGGTATTAACCTTATGTGTCAAGGATAGAGATGACTTGGTACGAGATGTGATTGCCAGGTTAGCAAGTGATTGATCGCCTGCTAAAGGCAGGAAAATGTCTTTGACCTATGTCCGGAATATCTGATATCTTAGGGATCTTAGGGCTTGCGCAAGAATAACTTAGCAAAATTGGCGCCCAGATTTTGCCTGAAGATGGGATGCAAAAATGTAAAGTTATTTTTGCGTAAGCCCTCTGCAATGAGCGTTCAGCCTTCAGGGAAAATCGCTAACTGCCTAACGGTGTCCGCTTAACAAGTGAGCGTTTTTCGCTCAATTGGGCTAATAGATTCAACCCAAAAACTGCTTGGGGGTGCGAATTCCATTTGGGGTATTTCTTGCTGACCGTAACCCAGTAAGACGCGGGATCTCGGGCTAATCCTTCAGGAAAAGGTCTGTACTCAAATACCGCTCTCCGGTACTGGGCAGGATCACAAGGATTTGCTTGTCTTTATTCTCGTCTCTTTTAGCAATCCGAAGGGCGGCCGCCATTGCAGCTCCCGAAGAAATCCCGCTAAGAATGCCCTCCTGCCTGGCCATATCCCTGGCAGTTTCAAAGGCTTCGTCGTTGGAGACGGTTACGATCTCGTCAATGATGGCCGTATTGAGCACTCGGGGCACGAAACCGGCCCCTATACCCTGGATTTTGTGGGGACCGGGGCTGCCTCCGGAGAGCACCGGCGAATCGCTGGGTTCCACCGCTACAGTCCGGAAAGAGGGCTTTTGGTCTTTGATCACCTCCGAGATCCCGGTGATGGTGCCGCCGGTGCCCACGCCGGCCACCAGAATGTCCACACGCCCGTTGGTGTCCCTCCAGATTTCCTTCGCAGTTGTCCTTCGGTGAATCTCCGGGTTTGCCGGGTTGCTGAATTGATCTGGCATATAAGCATTTGGGGTCTCCGCCAGGATCTCACCTGCTCTCTGTATGGCCCCCTTCATACCTTCGCTTCCCGGTGTGAGTACCAGCTCCGCCCCTAAGTGCTTAAGCAGTTTTCTTCTTTCAAGACTCATGGTATCCGGCATAGTCAAGAGGAGGCGGTATTTCTTGGCGGCGCATACGAAGGCCAGAGCGATCCCCGTGTTGCCGCTGGTGGGCTCTACGATCAAGGTGTCAGGTCGAATCAGACCTTCTCTTTCCGCGGCCTCTATCATGGCCAGGCCGATCCTGTCCTTGACGCTTCCTAAGGGGTTCTTGAATTCCAATTTGGCTAAGATGGTCGCCGGTAGTCCCCTGGATATTTCATTCAGCCTCACTAAAGGTGTTGAACCTATGG
>JAFDAP010000248.1 GCA_019313765.1 Deltaproteobacteria bacterium
GACGGAGACGAGCAAGGGAACAAAGGTGTTCGCGCTAACCGGAAACGTGAGGAATATCGGCCTGGTTGAGGTGCCCATGGGCACCTCCCTTAGGAGCATCATTTTCGACGTGGGCGGCGGCATTCCCGGCAAGAAGCGGAAATTCAAGGCGGTACAGCTGGGTGGGCCTTCGGGCGGGTGCGTGCCGGAGGAATACCTCGACACGCCCGTGGATTATGAATCCATTGCCAAGGTGGGCGCCATTATGGGGTCGGGGGGCATGATCGTCATGGACGACCAGTCCTGCATGGTGGACATGGCCCGGTTTTTTCTGGATTTCATTCAGGACGAATCCTGCGGCAAGTGTACCCCCTGCCGTGAGGGCACCAAACGTATGCTCGAAATCCTGGATAAAATCACCAGTGGCAACGGGGAGCCCGGCGACATTCTACTTCTGGAGGAACTGAGCGAAATGATCAGGGACGGCGCTTTGTGTGGCCTTGGCCAGACAGGTCCAAACCCTGTGCTCTCCACCCTGCAATATTTCCGGGATGAGTACGAAGCACATATCCTGGAGAAAAGGTGCCCTGCAAAACGCTGTCCCGCCCTTGTCAAGTTCGAAGTGGATCAGGAGACCTGCATAAAATGCGGTCTCTGTTATAAAAAATGTCCGTCTGACGCCATCTTGTGGAAGAAGAAAGAGATTGCCTTTATTGATAAGGGCAAGTGTATAAAGTGCATGACCTGCATCACCAGTTGCCCGAGTGGGTCGATTTTTTAATGGGCTTGCTTCGGCCCTGGCAAGTAAATGCCTGAGCGGGAGTATTTTTGGCGAGGGTAACGGTCTTGACCGGTAAGGGTGGCCTCCTTGAAAGCCCACTTAAGCTTACCTGACATCGATCACCCGGGCACCAAATTCCTCCACAAGGACGGCATTGTCAGGGGAAAGGGGTTGTTCCACGCCATAGAATACAAGCCTCCTGCCGAAACCGTGGACGAAGAATTCTCTTTATGGCTCTCTACAGGGCGTGTATTTGCCCACTACCACACAGGCACTATGACCCGAAACTCTCCCTCGCTTAATGCGGAGATTTCGGAAGGGTTTTTGGAGATGCACCCTGCAGATGCCGGCAGCATAGGGATATCCCAGGGTGACGAGGTGAAGGTGGAATCACGCCGCGGACAGATCATTGCCAAAACAATGGTGACCGAACGGGTGAAGCAGGGCCTGGTGTTTATGCCCTTCCATTTTATTGAAAACAGGGCCAATATCCTTACTAACCCCGCACATGATCCCATTGCCAAGATTCCCGAGTTTAAGGTCTGCGCGGTCAGGGTGGAGAAAGCTGCCTTTCCTTCGTTTTCATTCTTTAACCAGATAGGAGGCTGTCCGAGAACAGGCTATTAAGATGAAACCGGTTAAGATTTTGGTTATCGACGACGAAAGAGCACTCTGTGATGGTTGCCGACTGGTGCTTTCAGATCAAGGCTATGAAGTGGATACCTGTCAAGGCGGGCGAAAAGGGCTGGATATGCTGCTTGAAGGCGAATACGATCTTGCCCTTGTGGACATGAAACTTCCGGATATCCATGGGATGCAAATTCTTCAGACCCTCAAAAAGGAAAAACCGGGTGTTTATGTGATTGTCATGACCGGCTACTCCAGCGTCAAGAATGCGGTGCAGGCCATGAAACTGGGAGCTTTCGACTACCTTTCCAAACCGTTCACGGATGACGAGTTGCTTATCGCCGTGGAAAAGGCTGCTGAAAACAAACGCCTGAAAGAAGAAAACCTTTCCCTGCGCCGGCAACTCACCGAGCGGTTTAACTTCAGCAACATCATCGGTAAAAACCCCAAGATTCTCAAGGTATTTGATGAAATTCAAAAAGTTGCACCCACCGATAGCACCGTGATGCTTTGTGGAGAGAGTGGAACGGGAAAGGAACTCTTTGCCAGGGCCATTCATGCCCACAGCAAAAGGGCTGCCAACCAATTTGTGGCGGTGGACTGCAGTACGTTTTCTTCATCCCTGTTGGAAAGTGAACTGTTCGGACATGTCAAAGGCGCTTTTACCGGAGCTGTCAAGGATAAAGCCGGCATCTTCGAGGTGGCCAACCAAGGCTCTCTCTTTCTGGACGAGGTGGCGAATCTGGACATGGGAACTCAGGCCAAACTGTTGAGGGCCATAGAAACGCAGGAATTCAAACCGGTGGGTGGCAGCCGGCTGAAAAAGTCGGATGTCCGGATCATTTCCGCCACCAATCGGGATCTGAAGGCGATGGTTGATGACGGCAAATTCCGGGAAGATTTTTTCTATCGCTTAAACGTGTTTCCTATCTTTATTCCCCCGCTCAGGGAGCGAAAAGATGATATCCCGAGGCTGCTCTATCATTTCTTAAAGGTGTACTGCCGCCAGATCGAAAAGCGGGTCGACGGGTTCTCAGACGATGCCCTCGAAATGATGATAAACCACGACTGGCCAGGCAACGTTCGCCAACTCAAGAATGTGGTTGAACGTCTGGTCATCATGGCCGATGACAAGGTTTTAGATCACCGCAATCTGACAGACCATTGGGGGATAGACCGAAATCAAACCCAGGATACCATCCCTAAAACCCTTGAGGAACTCAAATTAGTCAAGCAACATTTGGTAGAAAAGCAATTCGGTCAAATCGAGAGGGCCTTTCTTCAAAAAGCCCTTTCGGCTGCCGGGGGCAACATCACCCGGGCAGCTAAAAGAGCGGGCATGCAAAGATCAAATTTTTCAGCCCTCATGAAAAAGCACCACCTCTCTGCAAATTCCGACAAGATGACTCCAAAACCTGGGGATTCAATGAAATAGAAATATTCGGTCCCCGGTCCCGTATGGTATCCGATACTACCGTATAATTAATTATATGCATATAACTATTTAAAATAACATGATTAAATAGCCATATCGCTGTCTTGCCCATACAAAGATTTATACGCCTACCCTTTGCGCTGAAAATATCGGCCTGTTCCATCCTTGACTGTAACCCTTTGATATTCAAGCTAATTCATCCGGCAAGAATTTTTCTTCCACTGTTTATTTTTTTTGGCACGGCACTTGCTCTTCTATAAAACAAACAGCAGTGGAAACAATTTCAAAAAGCAAAATTTGAATATTATATATCAGCAAAAGGAGGGATTAAAATGACAGAGTTACAGGAAAATACAGCAATCCAGGAACAAGTACCACCCCATATCTTGGTAATGGAAGATGACCTCAGCGTGGCAAAGGGCCTTGAGATGGTATTGAGCGAAGAAGGATATGATGTCAATTTGGCAGGCACGGGCGGGCTGGCCTTAGAGGCTTTCAAACAAAAACGCTATGATCTGCTGGTGGCGGATCTCAGGCTGCCGGACATCAACGGCATGGAGGTGATCAAAAAAGTCAAAGAGGAAAGACCTGAAACGGAAGTCATCGTGATTACCGGATATGGCACCACTGCCACGGCTGTGGAGGCCATGAAACTGGGGGCCCATGATTTTTTGCCCAAACCGTTCACCGAAGAGCAGATTAGGGAGGCCGTCGATGAGGCACTGAAGGAGCACGTGGCAGAAGCGGCTGAAACCGGCACCCTGGAAGCCGAAACGGTGCAGGATAAACTCATCCAGAAGCGGGAGGTCATTCAGGCATTAAACCGGACGGCCGACGACAGTGAGTTCTGGCGCGACTTAATGGAAAATGGATCCGTGGCATTGGAAGGCTACCACCTTTCAAGCGAAGCAAAAGCTGCGATTGCATCAGGCGATTTGAAATGGATTAATGAGAATGTTGGAGAGCTTACCCAAAAACAATTGATGTTCATTTATAAGCGCTTGGAGCGGGAGGCCTGGTAATCCGGTTAAGCACACATTGCTCGGATTATCATAACTTAACCAGCGAAACGCAGTAAAAAAAGCCTGGCTTATGGGGAAAACCGGGCTTTTTGAATGCTTTTGCAAAATGGGTGTCTTGTAAGATAGGCTGTTGACATCACTAATTTTTTGTGTCAAATTTGGTAAAGATTCGGTTATCCCATAGGGTGTTTATTCCCATCTGGAATTGA
>JAFDAP010000249.1 GCA_019313765.1 Deltaproteobacteria bacterium
AGCGGTTCTTTAAGTTGTTGTAGATCAGAAATAATAGACATCGATACTTAGGCACTCCTTACAACAGAGATCGTCAAATAGTTAAGTCCCGCCTGAGGCTGGATTGAGTCGCTATTATTGATAACTATTCAGGTTGTTTAGTCTGTAGGCTATAGGCTATTAGTTTTCGTTCAGCAATTTCATTGGGGCCTAAATCCCTCAACTCCTCAATCCCTAATCGCGCGATCCGCGGGACTGAATCCAATTAAAAAGGACTTTTTACATGGATGTCAAAATATGTTGACAAAAAGAACGTGTTAGTATAACCTTTTTTAAGAAAATATCAACTTCATTTTCATGCCGAAGTGGCGGAACTGGTAGACGCGCTAGGTTCAGGGTCTAGTGGGCGAATGCCTGTGCGAGTTCGAGTCTCGCCTTCGGCACCATCTCAAAAACTAAAGGCGCAATCAATTAAGATTGCGCCTTTTTGTTTTTCTCCTTATCGCAGATTAGTGGGGAAATATTTGCTCTCACTATGTGGGGTGGTATTTCATGTACCACCAGTTGACAGCATTCCCTACTGAGCAGCAATTCTTTGGTGAAACCTGGCTTTCACTTCGGAAAGGTCCTTGGTCCATTCCGGATCCGCCCCGAGGTTAGGCAAAACCGCTGTTCCCGATATCCCTTGATCCCTTAACCGTTCCTTCAAGACCGATTCACGATTGCCCCGCTTCTCTTCCTGCTCTTGCTGGTACCTTGAAAGAAGTTCTCGAACAGGCTTGGTGTCGAGACCCACCACATGCGCCAAAATTTCAAGAAGAGGGCGATTGTCCTCTCCCAGTTCAATACTGCCCAGGCATTCTTTTTTGAGCGCTGCTGTGGCAACCACATAGCGCTCGCGGCCCATGGCTTCAACTTCCTTCTTGAGCCGCTCTTGATTAATTATTCCGTCTAAATGCTTTTGCAATAAACCCCGCACCTTGCCCTTTACCTCACTCTTCATAAAGGCCTCTTTCTCCTCATCAGTCACCGTCACACGCTCAGCCTTTTCCATGATGATGTCAAGGGTGCTTCTGATCTCTCCCATGGGATCAATCACCTCCTTATGCTTGATGGTCTCGTAAAAAGTCCAATTCCAACGCTTTCTTGCTTATAACTTCCTAATATTATTATATTTCAATTTCATTTTTTGTGAATTTTGTGCCTTTTTGCGGCTTTGTCATTCTTGTTTTCTCCAAAGCCTATCGAGCCAGACCCAGCTCTTTCATAACCATATCATGCAGCACGGGCCTGAAGGCCCTGATTTTTTCATTTTTTCGTGTGGGGTGGACCCGGTTGGTCAAAAAGATCACTATAACATCTCGCTCTAAATCGATCCAGACGGAGGTGCCGGTGAACCCAAGGTGACCCACACTTCCTTTTGAGAAGAGCCCTCCGGAACTGGAATTTTCAGGCGAGGGGGTATCCCATCCCAAGGCCCAGGTGCTCCCCTTCACAAGATCCTGTCTTGTGAAAAAGGTCCTGACCGTTTCCGGCCTAAGATAATCCTCTCGCTCCCCGCGGTAGTGCTCTCTCAAAAGACTAATTAGAGTGTAAACCTCTCGGGCGTTACCGAATAGTCCCGCATGCCCTGAATAGCCCCCAAGGGCATATGCGTTTTCGTCATGGACAATCCCCTTCAACACCTTTTTGCGCCAAGGGCAATCCTCGGTGGCGGCCAATTGATCCTCGCCAAACCGGAGCGGAACAGCATGCTCATAGAAGAAGGTCTTGTTGAAACCCAGGGGATCGTAAAAATGCTTGCGAAGAAACTGGGGGAGCTTCATCCCTGCAATTTCCTCAACCACCCATTCAAGCATCATAAACCCGAGGTCACTGTACAAGGTCCCTCTGCCATGCGGGTACAAGAGCGGAATATTTAACAACTGCTCTCTTAGATTAGTCTTTCTCTCTTCTGGTCTTATATTATCAAGATCAAGATAAAAGGGCTTCCAGTCGGCAAACCCGGCAGAATGGCTCAGAAGGAGTCGAGGGGTGATGGTCTTCTTGTCTTGGGGGAGGGCCTTTGTCAGCAGATCTTCAAGCGGTTGATCCAGTTCAATTTTACCCGAATCAATCAGTTTCATAACCGCTAAGCTAATGGCTAAGGGTTTGGTCAGGGAGGCCAAATCAAAAATTGTATCCCTCTCCATGGGAAGAGTCTTGGGAACAAGGGCCCGACTCCCAACATGTTGGAAAAGGACGTCCCCCTCAAAGGCGACCAGGAGCACCGCGCCTGGATAAACCCCTTCTACGACCCCCTTATTCAGCAATGCCTCTATACGATCTTTATCCATCATCAAACAGCGAGACTTCTACGTGCGGGTTCATTACCCACCAACCGACTGGTCCCTCTCTCATAGGCGTTCACTGACCTTCGTCCTTCCCGACTCCCGACCTCCCTCCCCTGTCTAAAGAATGTGTCCTTTTTGGTACAATTTATATACCCTAAAAATGTCCCTATAATTATACCCTTGACATTGGGGCTATATTATGGCATTTTAAATAAAAAAGGAGGGTAACATGCTAATTCCTACTAAAATTCAAATTGACAAAAAAAATTACGAATTCATCAAGCAGGTCTATAAGGAGTTACATTACAAAAGCCTGAGCGAGTATATGCGAAAGGCTATCCACACTAAAGTAGAAGAAGACCGCAAAAAGCTCCGGGAACTAAAAAGGAAGGCGGCTATGGAGATGATCGATAGAGCATCCTATTATAACGTTTTTGAATCGATAGAAGGGCAAGATTTTGAAACCCGGTGAAATCTATTGGGTAAATCTTGACCCAGCCATTGGGGACAAAATCAAGAAAAGACGCCCGGTAATTGTCATAAACGGTGGTCATGACAAGCATCTTAGGCTTGCCATTGTTGTACCCGTTACTGCCTGGGGCCCGTATTGGGATAGAAACCCGTTTTTTGTTCCTTTGGAACCTGACTCAAACAATAGGCTACAGAAAAAATCAGCAGTTGACTGTTTTCAGATTAGGGCCATTAGCCATAATAGATTTGTGGAAAAGATCGGAAACATCTCAAACGACGAAATCGACCTTATAAAGAAGTCAATTGCCTTAATTCTGGACATTGAGCCAGAACACTGCGAGTAAACCCTTGTCGTCTGAAAGGTCCTGTTTTCAGCCTTGAAGCGGGACACAAAATCCAGTCTTTTTCCCGGCATTCCGGCGAAAGCCGGAATCCAGCGCAATTAATTCGAGTCTGACCCTATTTTCTCCCCGGCGATGTCCGCCGGACAAAAGTCTGCGTTCATTTGCGTTCATCTGCGGCTAATTTATCTTTGCGACTTTTTGCGACTTTTTGCGGCCATTAGTCTTTTTCTCTGCCCTCCGGCAGCTTTCCCCAACCCCAAAAAAAGATTGAACTTTCTAATAGTACATATTAAAATGTACACCATCATATAGGGAGGTGCTCAATAAATGGAAATCAATGCCGCAGAATTCCGGGCAAATTGCTTTAAGATCCTTGACCAGGTCAAGCTAACGCATAAGGAGGTGGTTATTACCAAACGAGGCAAGCCGATTGCAAAGCTGGTGCACTTTGCGCGGAAGAACGAAAAAGATCCTCTCCTCGGAAGCATGGAAGGTCTTGTTGAAACTATTGGCGATTTAACCAAACCGGTCATTGATCCTGACGCATGGGAACTTGATTAAGTTATGATTCTACTGGATACACACACCTGGATATGGTCGCATAGCGCAACGAAGCTGCTGTCCGATAATGTCAGAAGATTGATTAGAAAGACACAAACCGATCAACGCGCCATTGCCTCGATTTCCATATGGGAATTTGCAATGATGGTGACCAAAGGGCGCATAAATGTAAAAATTGATCCGAAGCGCTGGCTAAACAATGCTATTGGGAATAGCGGTTTACGGGTAATTGAGTTAACGCCTGAAATAGCGATAGAATCATGCAATCTTCCTGGCGGTTTCCATAAAGACCCGGCCGATCGAATTATTGTGGCCACTGCAAGAA
>JAFDAP010000250.1 GCA_019313765.1 Deltaproteobacteria bacterium
CTACAAAGCAAATTAGGAGATCACACAAGAACCACCGCAACCCGATAACGCTCGACGAAACCAGCAGCGCAACCGAATAACGAAAAATACCTAAGGTATTCAGCTGTTTTTTGAATAAGCCCCTATGGGGCAAACCCAAAGCCGGGCCCTCCGGACCCGGATCTTTACTGAATTAATACGTTAAATCAAGAAGGAGCATATGATGATTGGAGAAATCATAGGAAACGTCAGGATCACATCGGAGATCGGCGAAGGCAGCATGGGAATGCTCTATCTGGCAGAGCACGTAAACGTGGGCAAGCCGTTTGCCGTCAGACACCTGGCACCTGAGCTTGCGCAAAACCAGATGTATCATGAACGTTTCATAAAGGAGGCAAAGGCCTTGGCCCAGCTCAAACATGACAACATTGTTCGTATCTATGAAGTCATTGAAAAAGAGGGCAATCTTTTTTTGGTAATGGAATATGTGGATGGCGACACGCTCGATAGTATATTGAAGAATCGCGGCGTACTACCTGAAAAAGAGGCACTGTCCATTACCAAGTCTATTCTAAAGGGCCTGAATTATGCCCACAGCAAAGGGGCAATACACAGGGATATCAAGCCATCGAATATAATTCGCAACAAACAGGACGTGGCAAAAATCATGGATTTCGGGATCGCCCTCATGGGGCGCGGGGCGCGGTTGACAAAAACAGGGAAGGTCATGGGAGCGGCTAAGTACATGAGCCCCGAGCAGATCGCGAAGGCGAAACAGATTGACCATCGAAGCGACGTCTATTCCATGGGAGTGATTATTTATGAAATGCTTACCGGTCAGGTCCCGTTTGACGGGGAGACGGATGCTGAAATTTATGAAAAGCATGAAAAGGCTGCCCCACCCGATATGCAGTCGATTGTAGAAAATATTTCTCCGACCCTCAATAAAATCGCAATAAGGGCATTGGAGAAAAAACCTGATGACCGTTATCACGGATGCGCGGATTTCTTGAAATACCTTCAGGCCTCTGAGACCGGCGATGTTAAAAAGGTTGCAGAAGAAGAGAAAGAAAGGAGGGAAAAGGAGGTTGGGGAAATAGTCCCCGAAGAGGCATTTGAGCAGCCGGAACCCTCAAAACGTCCTGCTAAAAAAATAAGCACCCGGGCCATGATCGGTATGGGAATAGCAGCGGTTTTCATTATTGCGATCGGTGTGTTTATGACCATTCGCTTCCTCGAGTCAAAGCGCTTGAAGGTAGAGTATCAGGTCGTTGTAACGCAGGTGGGGAACACAAAAAAGTTGGAGCGCAAAGAGAGATTATTGCAGCTTTATGTCAAGTCACATAAAAAAAATGAATATACTATAAATGCCGAAATGAGGATCATAGAGATCCGTGGTTTTATCCAGGAAAGGGATTACAAGATTGCCCTTGGCCGCGCCGATATCCTGCGCATTAGCAAGGACTACGAAAAAACTGAGAACACCTTCAAAGAGTATCTCAAAAAATATCCCCGAAGTACTCATGCCGGGGAATTTAAGCAGAAAATCTCCGAACTCCGGGTTTTGATGGCAAACAGAGACTATGAAAAGCTGAAAAACCTTGCTCAGGACAACTATAAGTCAAGGATTAAGGCCTACACCTCTTACCTTACGAACTATCCAAAAGGCAAACACAAAAACGTGGTGGAGGGACTGTTTTCAGATATAAGCGAGGAGTACTTCAATTATTTGAAGGACGAGGTGATTGTCTGTGATAAGTTGGAAGACTGGGCTGAATGCATTCAACTGTGCAATCACTTCACCGAGAGTTTAAAGGGCAATCCTCATTTAAATGAAGTAAAGGCCATAAGGATTGATCTCGAGAAAAAAGAGCCGGAACACAAGGACCTGACAAAGCTGATGCAGAAGGCCAAACTCAAACGTAAAGATTACAGGGCAGTAAAACAGATATATTCGGCGTACCTGAAAGCCAATCCCGATTCAACTGAATATATAAAAGGCAAAATAAAAAACGAACTGGCCAGGCTGGATGAAAAGAGAGAATGGGAAAACACGCTCGCTTACGGCAAAAACGAACAGAATGATCTGGGTAAAAGAATCAACAGATTAAGACGTTATATCGGAAAAGAATCAGCGGGGCTGTATGTGGAAGATGCAAAAAAGCTGTTAAAGCGGTTGCAAAAGGAAGAACAGGGTGTGAAACGAAGTCTCCGTCTTGCAGGCATACAAAGGGAAAAGGAGCTGGAACAGAGAAAATGGAATGAAATAAATGCCGTTATCAGAAACCGTGAAATCAATGTATTTGACAGGATGCGTCGTCTGGAAAGTTACATCAGTCAGAATTCATCGGGAAAATATGCCGGCCATGCGAGATCGAAATTGGAACAGCTAAAGGGGGAAGGCAAAGAATGGACGAGGATGGAGGGGATAAGAAATGGGCTGAGTGTACAGCTCGCAAAGTCGGGCGGCGTTTTTATCGATAATGGTGGCGGCACTGTCAGGGATAAAAGAAACGGCCTGATATGGTGCATGCTGGACTCTACCGACACGCTTAACAAATGCATAAATTATGAATCTGCCCTGAAGTACGTGAAGACGCTAAAAACAGGAGGTCATGGAAACTGGCGTTTGCCCACCGCACGTGAACTGGCCCTGATATATAAAAGCGAGCCTATTTTTCCATCCGTTGCAGAAAGGCGTTACTGGACATCCGAAACCAGGGGCAAGGCCTCGTGGCAAACGGTTTCCATCGTAAACTCGAAAAAAGATCGCTCCTTTAGTATAGAATATATAAACATTAGGAAGTGTTGCGCAGTGCGTGCGGTGAGACCTTAACGATACTAAATAAATTCCAAATAACAAATCACAAGTTCCAAATAAATACCAAATTACAATATCAAAACCCGCCTTTGTTTTGGTCATTGGTATTTGAGATTTGGATATTGTTTGAAATTTGGTACTTGTGATTTGGGATTTATAGCACAAATAAGTTACATCAGTCATACTTTCTTTGCTTCAGATACTAATACGCATATCGTCATAGGCAACCGTAATCTTGTACGGAAGCCCCCTGTCGGCGACGATTCTATCCACTGTCTGTTGCCACTGTTCCTGGTTCAAGGGTATGGGGTAGGGATCTCCCCCTGAGGGAGGTCTCAAGCGGTCTTTGGGTTCGTATTTCTTGGCATTCCTGTTGGCCGGGTCGCCCGGGACATTGTCTGCATCCCCGATATGGACCAGGAAAGTCTCCTCCTTAGGTTTCAGGAGTTCTATAAAATGGATGGCCCTTTGAAAGCTCATGTGACGGGGCCGGTTATTCATAGGCTCGTTGAGCCAGAAGGACTGAATAATCAGATAGTCGGGGCGAACCATTTCAGAACGCACCTCGGGCAGGCCCATGAAGTCGGAGGTGTAGACCAGGCGCATCTCCTTGCCCTGCCGGTCTTTTGACCTGATGACAAATCCCACAGAGCCCTTTGCAAAGGCCCCGTGTTCGGTCCTGAAGGGCAACACCTCAAACTCCTCATGAGTGAACCACTTGTCCGGCTCAATCAGATGACTTTGTATGACATCCATCTGCTCGAGATAGGCGAACCTGGGGCTGACCACATCCCAGGTTTCGGGAGTCAAATAGACCGGTACGGGACGCCACGTGTCTTTCGGGGAATTGCGCTTGTATGCAAAAAGCTCGTCCATACCCATGTAATGATCACCGTGCTCATGGCTGATCAAGACCCCGTCTATCCTGTCCACCCGGTTTCTCAAAAGCTGGGACCGGGTGTCGGGGCCGCAGTCTATAAGGAGATTGGTTCCACTGGAAAGGAGGATCGCAGTGCGTTCCCTTTTTTCACCCCTTTTGCGCATCTCCCGGCATATGAGACACTCGCAGTTGACCTCGGGAACACCCCATGCGCCACCTGTTCCTAAAAAAAGGATATCCATAAATGTTACCTTAACGTTATTTTTAACAAGCCAGAGTAAGCTTGACAAGTTATAAAATCGCTTTGCGATTTTATTCGGTTTTG
>JAFDAP010000251.1 GCA_019313765.1 Deltaproteobacteria bacterium
AAGGGCTCCGAGAAAGAGGTCCTGATCAAAGATAAAAATGGAAAAGAAGTAAACCTGAGGGCCGAGAAAATATTGGTGGCCATGGGAAGGGCGCCAAATCTGGAGGGCCTGGGTCTCAATGATATAGGTGTCGAATTTGACAGAAAGGGCCTGAAAGCAGATGACAGGCTGCGGACAAGTCAAAAACACATATATGCTGCGGGCGATGTGACAGGTGCATATCAATTTACACATGCCGCCGGATATGAAGGAGGAATTGTTATCAGCAACGCCATTTTTCATCTTCCCAGAAAGGCCGACTACACATTTCTTCCGTGGTGTACTTATACGGATCCTGAACTTGCCAGCATTGGAATGAATGAGAAAGCAGCCAAGGCCGCCGGAATTGAATATTCGGTGTGGACGGAAGCGTTCAAGGACAATGACAGAAGTCTTGCAGAAGGTGAAAAGGTCGGTAAGATAAAGATGATCTTAGATGAAAAAGAGAAGCCTCTCGGTGTCCAGATCCTCGGACCGCAGGCCGGAGAGCTGCTCAACGAATGGGTGGCCGTTTTAAACGGGAAGGTAAAGCTTTCCACCCTGGCCTCTGCGGTCCACCCATACCCGACGCTTGGCGAGATAAATAAGCGTGTGGCCGGCGCGTTCTTTTCTCCCAAGATATTTTCAGAAAAGGTCAAGAAAGGCCTGAAATTCTTTTTCCATCTCAAAGGGAGAGCTTGCGAGCTACAAGAATAGAGTTAGAGGAGAGAAACCATGGAAGACGCAACGAAACAACCCACAGATACCCGTAGTAAAGCCCTGGTGAAGGCCGGCATACTCATTGCCTTTATTGTTCTGGCCATTTCCTTGATCCGCTTTACACCAATTAAGGATTATCTGACAGCGGAAGCCTTGGGTAATTTCCTGGAAACGGCAGGGCGCTGGGCCCCGGTCCTCTTCATGTTGATTTACGCTGTTGGGATATGTCTGTTCTTGCCCGGAACATTGCTCACCGGGTTAGGAGCCGCCATTTTTGGGGCCTACTGGGGTTTCTTATATGTCTGGATCGGGGCCATGTTTGGCGCGAGCGCCGCGTTCTTTATCGGACGAACCCTGGGAAGAGAATTTGCTGCTTCACTTATAGGAAACAAGCTCAAAAAATATGACGATGCCATCGAGAGGAATGGATTTGCGACGGTACTCTACCTGCGCCTGGTCTATTTCCCATTCACGCCCATGAATTTCGGCATGGGCTTGACCAAAGTCCGTTTCAAGGATTATTTTTCTGGTACCGGGTTGGGGATTATTGTTGGCACGTTCATTTTTACATTTTTCATAGGGACACTCAAAGAGGTGTGGGCATCCGGCAATTGGGGAGAGCTGATATCTTTTAAGGTCTTTTTTTCCATTGGACTTTTCATCTTTTCGTTCTTTATTCCCAAGATTATCAAAAAGGTGAAAGGCGAATAGCAGTCTTCTGCCTGTGGGTATTTGTGTATGTATTATGTATGTAGATTTATTGTAATAGTTCACCGCAGAGACGCAGAGAGCGCAGAGATGAATACCTTTTTCTTTTGCCGTTGAGAGGACGGCAAAAAGAAAAGTGCTCAACAGTATTCGTCCAAAATGTTTATCCTTTTTTCTCACCGAAGCTCAGGATAGGGTAACTGCGATAAATATCTGTTGGTTCAAGAGGTTACATGTCCAGGAAATTGAGTCTTTTAGCTTTTCGGCCTCTCAGCGAAAAACTAAAAACAACTAACTCTCTGCGTCCTCTGCGTCTGCGGTGAATTATTTCGATTTATTAGGCAATTAGGGGAAAAGTAGGCTTTAGGAATTAAAATATGTTTGAATTTTTTTCCACTAAAGGATTCAAGGGCTATGTGAAACAGGCCCAGAAGATATTGGACGGAAACTGGACCGGCCGATATACAAAGCCCTCCCCAGGTCTTTATCCTCACCAGTGGCACTGGGATTCGGGGTTTATTGCTATCGGATATGCCCACTATAATGAGGATCGGGCCATGCAGGAGATCCGCTCTCTTTTCGGGCACCAGTGGGAGAACGGCATGGTTCCCCAGATCGCTTTCAACCCTGAGACCTTGGGCAACTATTTTCCGGAACCCGACTTCTGGCAGGTCCCTGGGGGCAGGTTGACAAGCGGGATTACAATGCCGCCTCTCCATGCCATAGCATGTTTGCACATATACCAGCATGCCAAAAACAGACGGAGAGCCCATGATTTCCTGAAAGAAATGTATCCTAAATTGATGGCATCTCACCGCTATCTCTACCTCCACCGTGATCCGGAAAAAACAGGGCTCGTATATATCCGACATCCATGGGAGTCGGGCTTAGACAACTCACCGAGCTGGGACCGTCCCCTGAAAAATATCCAGGTAGACAAGACCGGATTGCCGGCCTACGAACGTAAGGACTTGATGCACGGGGTGCCTGTGGAACAACGCCCCAGCGACGAAGACTATGACCGTTATGTGTACCTGGTGGATCTCTTCAGGAAAAACCTCTACGATGAGACAGAGATCTACAGACAGTGTCCCTTCCTGGTCCAGGATGTATTGTTTAACTCCATTTTGTGCAGGGCCAATCGGGATTTGGCGCAGGTGGGCAAGATCATTGATCAGGACGTCAAAGAGGTGGAGGAATGGCTGGCCCAGACATCCCAGGCCATCCGGGAAAGGATGTGGTCATCTGAGCGCAAGCAGTTCGATCCCATTGATCTGATCACGGGTGAGCAACTTCCCACGGCTACGGCGGCCAGTTTCATGCCGCTATTTGCAGTCGCTGCTAATCAGGAGCAGGCCCAATTATTGTATGAACGGTTGAATTCAGTCTCATTCTGCGCCCTGCATCAGGGGAACTGTTTCACCATCCCCAACTATGATATGGCCCGAAATGATTTTGACCCTAAGAACTACTGGCGGGGGCCGGTATGGATCAACATCAACTGGATGCTCTCCCAGGGGCTTAAAAGCTACGGGTACCGGGAAAAGTCAGACGCCATGAAAAAGGACATGATCCAGCTTCCGGTACGGTTCGGATTCCATGAATATTTCGACTCCATTACAGGAAAGGGTTACGGTTCGGACAGTTTCGGCTGGACTTCTTCCCTTTTCATCGATCTGGTTTACGAGTACTATGATGAGGATAAGCAGGCCCTGAACTGGTTAGGCCGGAGTAAATCCCGCAAATTGAAGGACGTGAAGATCCTCAATGAGATTTCCGGTGTGATTCCGGTGCCCGCTGAAGAGCTGGCTCCAAAGCTGATGTCTTCAATCGGCGAGCTTAAGGATATGTTTTACAGCATGGATCGTGGTCTGGTGGATTATGAGGCCATGAAGAGGTCTGAGGAATATCGCTCTTATTTAGAGTCGGCAGCCTATCTTAAGGTGTTCGATCTGAAAAGCCTTATGACCCGAGAAGAAAAACTGGCCTTCTGGATCAACCTTTATAATACCATTGTTGTTCAAGGTATTGTAGAATTGGGGCTGAATTCGTCTGTACGGGAAATCAGCAATTTCTTTACCCACATCGCCTATAACATAGGAGACTACACCTTTACACCTGACGATATTGAGCACGGTATCCTACGTTCCAATGCTCGCCCCCCGTACCGGATGTCCCCGGTTTTTAAGGGGGGAGACCCTCGCCGCGTCTATATGGTTGAGCCCATGGACAACAGGATCCATTTTGCCTTAGTGTGCGGATCACGATCCTGTGCCCCCATCCGCTTCTATGAAGCCGGTGCCATTGATGACCAGCTTGAGACCGCAACCAGGAACTTTATCAACAGCTCAGAGGTGGTCATATTGCCTGAAAAAAATAAAATCCTCCTCTCCGAGATATTTAACTGGTATAAAAAGGACTTTGGTCAAAGGCGGGATATTTTCCGATTCTTACGCCCCTACTTAGACCAGGATGAAAAAGCAAAGTATATCGATGAGCATATGGACACCATCGAGGTGGAATATCTGTTTTATGATTGGAATCTGAACCATTAGATTGGAATCTGAACCATTAAAAAGCCAAATAGAAATCTTTGACCGGATGAACAGGATAAACTGGATGAAATTTAGGCTCAGGTTGGAGGGCTTCGTAAAAAGGCCTCGTGATGCCGCAGTGAGGCACCGTAACCGGAAATGACTGCAGTAGAAACCTTGATCCCGTAAATCCTGTATATCCTGTATATCCTGTCTAAAAATTGCGATCTGTGCGGTTAAGTTCAAGCTATGCAGATTAAAGAGAGCCTGTATTCACCGCAGAGACGCAAAAGACGCAGAGATAAATGATTTTCTCTTTGCCATTGAGAGGACGGCAAAGAGAAACCGCTCAAGTTAGCTGATCGTATCAACATCGCCGTTAGTTTTGCCTTAGTTGCATGTTCAATTTAAACATAGATAGACAGGGTCATATTGACTCATTTGAGCTTGCAGGTGGCTATCTCTTTTAGTTTTTCGGCCTCTCAGCGAAAAACTAAAAAAAAGTAACCTCTGCGCCTCTGCGGTGAAACCCCTAACCGCACAGGTGGAAAAATTGCTGAACTGTTACGAAAAAACCATACCAGGGAGGAGAACAAAAAATGCAAATAGCCATGATCGGGTTGGGACGGATGGGTATGAATATGGCGAAAAGGCTCTTGCAGGGAGGGCACCAGGTGGTGGTCTACAATCG
>JAFDAP010000252.1 GCA_019313765.1 Deltaproteobacteria bacterium
CAATCAACTTGCTTCCGATTCGATTCCTGATGATTTTATCCAGACCATTGAAGGTGCCGCCGCAGACAAAGAGGATATTACTGGTATCCACTTTAACAAAGTCCTGTTGAGGGTGTTTTCTTCCCCCTTTGGGCGGCACGTTGGCCAAAGTTCCTTCAATTATCTTGAGGAGTGCCTGCTGGACCCCCTCACCTGACACGTCACGCGTTATGGACGGGCTGTCCGATTTCCGGGCGATCTTGTCGATCTCATCGATATATACAATCCCCTTGCATGCTGATTCCACGTCGTAATCCGCCATCTGGACCAGGTTCAGGATAATGTTTTCCACGTCTTCGCCCACATAACCCGCCTCTGTAAGGGTTGTGGCGTCGGCAATTGTAAAGGGTACTTTCAATACCCTGGCCAGGGTCTGTGCCAGAAGGGTTTTGCCCGATCCGGTGGGTCCGATCAGAAGTATATTGCTCTTCTCGATCTCAACACCTTCCATGTCCACTTTGGTGTTGATCCGCTTGTAGTGGTTGTGAACTGCAACGGAAAGGATCTTCTTGGGTTTTTCCTGCTCAATTACATACTGGTCCAGGATTTCCTTTATCTCGGTGGGCTTTAATAATTGTCCGGCGCTATCTTCTTCACCTTCCTGGCCGTATTCTTCGCCTATGATTTCATTACACAGTTGGATACATTCGTCGCATATATAAACGGACGGTCCTGCGATCAGTTTCTTTACTTCGTCCTGGCTCTTTCCGCAAAAGGAACACAACAGATCGTCATTTGAATCATTGTTTTTGGCCATAATCACCCGCCTTTTACTTTTTAGTTAACTGGTCCTGCATTTGCCTTGTAGTGATAATCTTGTCTATAATGCCGTATTCTTTGGCCTCTTCGCTGCTCATGAAAAAGTCACGTTCAGTGTCTCTGCTTATTGTATCAAAATCCTTGCCCGTGTGTTCGGCTAAGATACGGTTAAGGGTGTCCCGTGTCTTCAGTATTTCTTTGGCGTGAATATCTATGTCCGTGGCCTGTCCCTGCATGCCTCCGAGGGGTTGATGAATCATGACCCTGGCGTGGGGAAGGGTGTATCGCTTACCTTTGGCGCCTGCGGCCAGAAGGAGTGCGCCCATGCTTGCGGCCTGTCCCATGCAGATTGTCGTGATATCCGGCTTGATATACTGCATGGTGTCATATATGGCCAATCCCGAGGTCGTGACCCCGCCCGGGGAATTGAGGTACAGGTTAATGTCCTTGTCCGGGTCCTCCGACTCCAAAAAGAGCATCTGCGCTATGACGATATTTGCCATGTCATCCTGGATTTGCTCTCCCATAAAGATGATTCTATCCTTTAAGAGCCGGGAATAAATATCATAAGCCCGTTCACCGCGGCTTGACTGTTCAATAACCATTGGTATCAGCATTATATTTAGTCTTTCTCCTTTTTGTTATTATCTTCAACCTTTTCAATTTTGTCTACCTCAGTAATGTTAGCATGCTCGACCAGATAGTTCAATGTTTTTTCCTCTAACAGCTTTTCCTTAAGAGAGTCCACAAGGTTTCTTGCCTCATAATATTTTCGAAGGGTTTCAGGGTCCTGGCCCATGGTTGCGGCCAGATCCTTATATCCCTGCGAAAGATCCTCTTCTCCTACAGTGATTTCGTCCCGCTTGGCGATCTCACCTAAGACGAGCATGTCTTTGACACGCTTTTCCGAGGCAGGCCTGAAGTCTTTCCTGATCTTTTCTTCAGATATCCCTGCTTTTTCCAGGTTTGAGCCGCTCCTTATGAGATTCTGCTTGATGTTTTCAATGGCATAGTCAACTTCGGAATCAACCAGGACCTGGGGTAGTTCAAAGTCAACACAGGCCGAGATCTTTTCCACTAACCTCTGTTTTAGATCTCTATCGATCCTTTTTTCCTCCTGGGCCGTAATTGACTCCCTCACCTTGTCTTTCAGGTCTTCAAGGTCCTTGAATTCAGCCCCGAGATTTTTGGCCAACTCATCATTAAGGTCCGGGAGTGCCATCTCTTTGATGTCTGTTATCTTGGTTTTGAATTTTACGCTCTTCCCGGCAAGTTTGGAATGATGGTAGGTCTCCTCAAAATCGACCTTGATTTCGGTCTCACTCTCTTTACTAAGACCTATCAGGGATTCCTCGAATTTGGGATGGAAATCATTGCTCCCCACTTTCAATAGGAAATTCGGTGACTTAATCCCTTCCAGAGGCGAATCGCCCTCAAACCCTTCATAATCGAGGATCACGTAATCGTCTTTTTGTACGGGCCTTTGCTCTTCAATAGAGGTCAGCTTTCCGTTTGATTCCCTGATTTGCTCAAGTTGTTTCCGCACATCTTCATCAGTGACAGAAAATTTTTCCTTTTCCACATCACGTTTCAGGTAGTCTTTTACCTCAAACTGGGGTCGGACCTCCATCACTGCGGAATATTTGAAGTTTTGCCCCTGTTTCAGGGTTTCCTTTTCCAGTAAAGGCGGTCCTAAGGGAAAGGCCTCGACCTCATTGACGGCCAGGGGAAAAGTCTCACTAATCAGGCCTTTTGTCACATCCTCCACCACCTGGTTGCCAAAACGGCCCTCAAGGATTTTTCGGGGCACCTTGCCCGGCCTGAACCCGGGTATTTTCGCCCGTTTGCCCAAATCCCTGTAAGCCTCATCCAGTTTTTTGTCAATTTCCTGGGATTCAATTTCGATAAGCAATTTTTTCTTTACGGCGCTGATATCTTCCAGGGTCGTCTTCATAATTTTCCTCTTTCTCAGCTCGGTCAAAAATAGGCTTCAGACTCATTAGTCACTGATCCGCCGGGGGCAACAGGAGTAAAATAATAATGATTAATATGATTTCAAGGTATCCCGCAAAATCATGTCATCATTCCCTTCAAATCCCGATCCATTTTAAAATACTCAAGGATGAGGAAAGGAAAGGCCGGCTTTTTCGATCCTGACCATAAATGAAAATTTTAAGGAGGTTACAGGAAGAACAAAATGGCTGTCAATATTAAAGTGGAGGCCTCCTAGAGCCTGCCCCGTACTCGATACGGGGGTGAGGAGATAAGACGGGGAGGGGCGGGCCTTACGCTCACCGCATTACTTCAAACCCGGAATTCCACGCATTCAAACCCGCATTGTGATTCTTTATTTTTCGTCCAGGCACTCAGAATTTCCGCGCCTGGTATTTGTCGTTTCAGTCTTTCAATGAGCGTTTTTATTCCAATCTGTCCCATTGTCTTAAAGAAAACATTCATCAGGGTGAAGGTGCCTGAAGATCTATTGTATTTTACAACCGGTGCTCCTGAGCGCGAATCGAGTGCCTTTTCAACATCTTGCTGGTTCATGGATGGCATTTATAAAATCTCCTTTCAAGCAATGCTTCCCGTGAGATACCTTTGCCCGAGTTTTTTAGAGCAATAACAGGCGTTTTTTCTAGGAGGCTGTCCGAGAATGGCTTCGTCACGAGACCGAGCGAAAATCTTGAGATCAAGTCGAAGATCCCGGACTTTGAGCGGGGGCGGCAAGCCCAAAACGGCCCGAAACGTAGTCCCGCCATGGCGGGATTGAGGACGTTTTGGGTTTGCCAACGCAGACCCTCGGGATTTACAGCCGGTCGTAGTCCCGCCCTGCGGGATTCTCGGACAGCCTCCTATTATATTTATCGGTTATATTTCTTAAATACTTTAGGATTTCGTCCCCTTTTACGGCTCCTTTTACATCTATACTTCAAGCGGTTGTTATGGTATAATTTTTTGTTAAAACTTGACATATGCAGTTAGTGCGATTAGCCTCTCAGTCTTTTTCTAATCCTGAAGCAGAAACAGGCGGAAGTGAACTCGTAACAATCTTAATTAAACGTCTCGGAATTTCTACAACTTATCGAAATTATAAGCCTTTTCACGGCAACCTGTTTATGCCATCCGCTTGGAAGAATGGAATATTGGAATGCTGGCCTCCGGCTCGTAAAGCCTACGGCTCGGAGAGAATATTGGGGG
>JAFDAP010000253.1 GCA_019313765.1 Deltaproteobacteria bacterium
GTCTGGCCGAAATGTCTAAAAAATTGAAGGAAGATGGAAAGCGTTCAACCATGTTGAAGGTTGAAGGGCCTTTTCATACACCAATCATGAAGCCGGCCGCCAATAAATTCAAAAGGGTATTAGACAAAATTTCTATCCGTATTGCCTCAAAACCAATCATAGCAAATGTATCTACACACGCCATAGTGGACCCGGATCATACAAAAAAAGAGCTTTTTGAACAGATTTACAAAATCGTTGACTGGAGGGGCTCGGTTGAAAAGCTTATCAATAATGGGGGAGACCTGTTTATAGAAGTAGGGCCGAAAAAGGTTCTGAGCAATATGATTAAGGATATTGATCCATCCATCCCGAATTTGAATGTTGAAGACGTTGAATCCCTTGAAAAAACCGCGAACGAATTAGCCGGATAAGACTTCCAGTTCTCTTTTTTCCAACTCCTTTATCCGGTCTCTCAACAGGGCCGCCTCTTCAAACTCCAGTTTTCCTGCCGCATCTTTCATCTTCTCAGTCAGATCCTTTATCATTTCATCAATGCGCTCGGCAGTAACATACTGTCCTTCCTCATCTGCTATGGCGGGGACCGTCACGTAATCGGCTTCATAGACCGAGCCTAAGATATCGTCTATACTCTTTTTAATGGAGGCGGGTGTGATATTATGGATCCTGTTATATTCGAGCTGGATCAGTCGGCGCCGTTTGCTTTCGTCAATGGCCTTTTTCATGGAACCCGTGGTTTTATCCGCAAAGAGCACCACAGTCCCGCTGATATTTCTGGCCGCCCTGCCGCTCGTCTGGATCAGCGACCTTTCCGACCTGAGAAATCCCTCCTTGTCCGCATCAAGTATGGCCACAAGAGAAACCTCCGGGAGATCCAGGCCTTCACGCAACAGGTTAATGCCCACCAGGACATCGAAGACCCCTAATCGAAGGTCCCTGATGATTTCCATTCGCTCGATGGTCTTTATGTCGGAGTGCATGTAACGCACCCTTACGCCCAGATCCGAGTAATATTCCGTAAGGTCCTCGGCCATTCTTTTTGTCAGGGTTGTGACAAGGACCCTCTCGTTTCGGCCTGTCCTCTCTCTTATCCAGCCCAACAGGTCGTCAACCTGGTTTGTGGCAGGCCTTATGACGGTCTCGGGATCTGCCAGACCCGTGGGTCTGACGATCTGTTCCGCGGTCATCTGTGTCATTTCCATTTCATAAGGTCCAGGCGTGGCAGAGACATAGATGGTCTGTTTTACCCTGGATTCGAACTCTTCAAACCTGAGGGGCCTGTTATCCAGGGCCGAAGGAAGGCGAAAACCGTAAGCCACCAAGGTCTCTTTTCTTGAGCGATCTCCGCGATACATACCGTTTAACTGGGGAACAGTGATGTGGCTTTCATCAAGTATCACCAAAAAGTCTTTTGGGAAATAGTCAAGGAGTGTGGGGGGAGGCTCGCCCGGTGCCCTGCGGGTCAGGTGCCTTGAATAATTTTCGATCCCGTGGCAATAACCCATCTCTAACATCATCTCCAGATCAAACCGGGTGCGCTCTTCTATCCGCTGGGCCTCCAATAATTTATCCTGTGACCGGAAATACTCAATCTGTTCCCCGAGTTCTTCGTTAATCTGCTTGATTGCCCGCTCTCTGATATCAACGGTCGTAACATAATGGCTTGCAGGATAAATGGTGATCCTGGTGAGTTCTCTAATGACCTTTCCGGTCAACGGGTCTATCTCCCGGATGTCTTCCACCTCATCCCCGAAAAATCCGATGCGCACGGCCCGGTCCTCTTCATGAACCGGATAGATGTCCAGCACATCTCCCCGAACACGAAAACGTCCCCTGTAAAAATCAATATCACCCCGCTCATATTGGATCTCCACTAATTTTTTGACCGCATCTTCCCTTGATAAAACCTTACCCTTTTCAATGTAAAGGAGCATGTTGTGGTAGGCCTCGGGGGATCCTAACCCGTAAATACAGGAGACGCTGGCCACTATTATCACGTCGTCCCGGTCAAGGAGTGACCTTGTGGCTGCATGCCTCATCTTGTCTATCTGTTCGTTTATGGAAGAGTCCTTCTGGATGTAGGTGTCTGACTGGGGAATGTATGCTTCGGGCTGGTAATAATCGTAATAGCTTACAAAATATCCCACTGCATTTTTGGGGAAAAAATTCTTCAGCTCCCCGTAGAGTTGAGCCGCTAAGGTCTTATTGGGCGCAATAACCAAGGTGGATTTTTGCACACCAACAATGACGTTTGCCATGGTAAAGGTCTTGCCCGAGCCGGTTACGCCTAACAGGACCTGGTGCTCAAGCCCTTTTTCAATGCCCTCTGTAAGGGCCTTTATGGCATCGGGCTGGTCCCCGCATGGCTCAAGATCCGTGATAAGCTCAAACATCAAATCTCCAGGTGGTGCCTTTAGGGCCGTCCTCCAAGATAACGCCCATTTCCTTCAGGCGGTCGCGAATCTCGTCGGCCTTTGCCCAGTCTTTTGTCGCCTTGGCCGCGGCCCTTTGCTCGATCATTTTTTCTATCTCGGAAGGATCAACCGCCCCTGCGTCGGAAGTGAGCTGCCTGAAAAAGTCCTTGGGGGTCTCCTTGAGAAGACCTAAGACTCGACCTGCAAGAAACAGTTGCCCTCTTTCATCGGCCAGATGAGAGCGGGTCGTCTCGTCCATTGCGCCGTTTATGGAATCCATGGACTTATTCATCTCCCTGACCTTTTCAAATACAAGGCCGACGGCCCCGGCCGTATTCAGGTCGTCATCCATCATGTCGATAAACTGCCCCATGAACGTATCAGGTTGATTTAGCAGAAATGCAGGTTGTGTCTCTTCCGGCTGCTCCTCATAAGGGCCGATCAAGTCTTCAAGTCTCTGGAGTGTCCGGTAGATTCTGACAAGACCTGACTGCAGGTCAAGGACCCCGCTCTTGGAAAAGTCAAGGGGACCCCTGTAATGCTTGGACAGGAGAAAAAGGCGCAACACTTCGGGATGATAGGTCTTGAGTGCGTCACGTATGGTCAGAAAATTGCCTAAGGACTTGGACATTTTTTCCGATTCAATTGTGACAAACCCGTTATGGACCCAGTATCTGGCAAAACTCCCTTCGTTGGCGCATAAGGACTGGGCCCTTTCATTCTCATGGTGAGGGAAGAGGAGGTCTCGCCCGCCGCCGTGGATGTCAAAGGAGGGGCCCAGGAAAAAGTTGCTCATAACAGAGCATTCCAGGTGCCAGCCGGGCCTGCCGGGGCCCCAGGGGCTGTCCCATTGCGGTTCACCGGGTTTGACCCCTTTCCACAAAACGAAATCCATGGGGTGTCTTTTTTTCTCGTCCACGGCAATCCTGCTGCCCGCCTGCATGTCATCCAGTTTTCTACCGGAAAGCTTACCATACCCCTTGAAATCCTTGACAGAGAAAAACACGTCCGTTCCCTCGGCATACGCATATCCTCGGTCCAGCAGGGTGGAAATCATCTCGATCATGCCCTCAATATGCTCGGTTGCCCGTGGTTCCTTATCGGCCTTCAGAATGTAAAGCCTGTCCATGTCCTCGTAGAATGCGTCAATATACTCTTGTGCAATGTCGCCTGTTTGCTTTCCAAGCTTATTGGCCCGCTCAATAATCTTGTCGTCCACGTCTGTAAAGTTGCGCACATATGTGACATCAAACCCCATTGCCCGAAGATACCTCGTCAGCACGTCAAATACGATCGCGGACCGGGCATGACCTATATGGCAGAGGTCATAAACAGTCACCCCGCACACATAGATGCCTACCTTGCCTTCCGTTAATGGTATGAATGTTTCTTTTTTTCTTGTCGCGGTATTATATAATCTGAGCGTCATTTATGATTCTCCTTTGTATGCAAATATTTTTTCGATTAATTTACCCTTGTTTGATCTTTCAGGTCAAGAAGACAGTCCTCTTTGCCGTCCCCGTGTTAAAGCTAATCCTACCTTGTGCCCATCCAGTGTTTAAATTGCAGG
>JAFDAP010000254.1:0-3174 GCA_019313765.1 Deltaproteobacteria bacterium
TGAACCCTGACTAATAGAAAGTGTTTATAAATATCATCAATGCATTTTGTTGTCAATTTACAATTTAGGACCATATTTTAAAAGAGTCGTTGATTTTCAAAGGATTCAAGGGGTCGAGGGGTCAGGGATCTTCGACTTGCCCTCCAAACTTTCGCTCGATCTCGCTACGAAGCCATTCTCGGACAGCCTCCTGGTGGTGATCGGGTAACTCACAGGGGTGGAGACCATCGGTTAGTGGCGCCGTCGTAAGACCAGCAATCGTGAAGCGCCTTTCTGGAAGTGTACTGGGGATTCTCCGCCCACATGAGCATTTGCTTGTGGGCGTCACTTAGTTGCCTGAATTTTTCCGCATCTCCGCCGATGTCCGGATGATGCACCTTTGCCATTTTTTTATAGGCGGACTTTATCTTGACTGTATGCCCCTCAGAGGATAAATCCTGCCTGTCGAGCTTAAGGATCTTCAGACATTTTTTTTCCTGTTTGGAGAGCCTCAAACGGGCTTTCCTGTCAGGTTTTATGGTCTCGGGATCAATATTCTTTTTCTGGTTCTTCTCAATCAGAAAGAGGGAGGCATAGCTTTTTGAATTATTGTTTTCCACCATGTGATGCCATTTTCTTCCCGATTCAAGAATTAGATTTTTCAGGTCCTCAGCCGGTTTTCTGCCGTTGGACCTCTCTAAAGCAAACCTGGAAATACCCTTTGACCAGACAGGAAGTACGTCCAGTATTACGTGATCCTCTGTAAAGGAAAAGGCCGCATACCTCGCATTAAAGGCCTTTAGCAGCCCTTTTGAAAGGGAAAGGACCCAGTTGATTTGCTGGCGGCATTCCTTTGAGCAATAGCGCCTGCCGGGTTTTATCTGATCCTTTCCGCAAGAGAGGCACCTTATCCCCCTCGTCGGGGTCGAGTACCTTGCAAGCTTATTATTTAAGATTTGGGTTGTTGAAGTTTCCATAAAAAAATCGTTGCGGGTTGCAAGTTGAGAGTTTGCATAGCCTTTACCTATGCGCACATCAGAAAAAATCATATAATGAAATGCTTTAATAATCAAGAAAATCCTATGAGGCTGTCCGAGAATGGCTTCTTCGCGAGACCGAGCGAAAATTTTGAGGGCAAGTCGAAGATCCCGGACTTTGAGCGGGGGCGACAAGCCCAAAACGACCGGAGACGTAGCAGTAGACTACATTGAGGGCGTTTTGGGCTTGACAACGCAGCCATCAGAATTTGCAGCCGATCGCAGTCCCGCCCTGCGGGATTCTCGGACAGCCTCCTATACTTCTTCCGGCGTAAACGTAACCACGTCGTCGATTCCGGACCTGTCGGCGAATATCATTGCTAGCCTGTCCACACCGAGGGCAATGCCCGCGGCCCTTGGCATTTTTTCAAGGGCCTTCAAAAATGTCTCTGGCATGGGATATACCTGTTTGTCCGAATCAAGCCTTTTTTCCCGGTCCCTTTCGAACCTGGCCCTTTGCTCCTTTGCATCGGTCAATTCGGAAAAACCATTGGCCAATTCCAACCCGGCAAAGTAGATCTCGAACCTCTCTGCAAGTTTTTTATTGCCGGGCTTCAACCGGGCCAGTGCAGCTAAGGGGGCAGGATAATCATAGAGAATAGTTGGCCTGGTCACGCCTAAGTTAGGTTCTATTTTTTCGACCATGACTTTGTCGAAGATTCCCTTTCCAATGGCCGTTTCCGGTGTCAGAAAGGCGAAGCGATCAAATGCCTCGCTGACTGCAAGCCTTTCCCATGGGCATTTCAGGTCAATCTCCGTCCCCTGGTAATTGAGATTGTCACCCGCGCCAAGCCTGCGGGACACCGACCTGATCATGGACTCACATTCCTCCATGAGGGCCGTATAGTCTATTCCGGTCCGGTACCATTCAAGCATGGTAAACTCGGGCATGTGAAGGTTTCCCCGTTCGGCATGGCGGAAACATTTGCCGATCTGGAATATCTTAGGGTAACCTGCGGCCAGCAACCGCTTCATGCACAACTCGGGAGAGGTATGCAGAAAAAGGTTGCCCGCGCTGATGGCATGAATGTGGGGTTCGGGGGCAGGGGCCGGGATGAGTTGGGGGGTTTCCACCTCTAAGTAATCGTGCTCAATAAAAAAAAGCCGCATGGCCTGGATCATACGGGCACGCAGCCACAGGTATTGTTTACGGCCGGCCAATATCATTTTTTTTTGCCGGAAAAGGGTTATTCTTTGACCCGGGTGACATATTCCCCGGTTCGCGTATCAATTGTTATTTTGCCCCCTTCTTCGACAAAGGGGGGGACTCGGAGAACATAGCCTGTTTCCATTGTGACGGGTTTTGTATCACCGGCAACGGAATCTCCCTTTACCCATGGGTCTGCCCTGGTAACGGCAAGGTCCACAAAGTTTGGCAGGGTAATTCCTATGGGACTGCCTTCAAAGAGGAGGATGTCCACCTCTAAATTATCGGTAAGGTAATTTTTTGCATCCCCTACCTGGTCCGAGGAAAGAAAAACCTGTTCATAGTTTTCAACGTCCATAAAACAAAATTCGTTTTCCTGGTTATAGAGATACTGCATTCTGCGTTCTTCCAGGACAGCGGGCGCAAAGGTATCTACTGACCGGTAAGTCCGGTCGAGAATAACCCCGGTTATCATATTCTTCAGTTTACAGCGGTAAAGGGACTGTCCCTTTCCGGGTTTGGAAAACCGGAATTCAGTGATAACATACGGTTCGTTTTCAATTTGAATCTTCAGGTTTTTTCTCAAGTCACTTGCATTATACATGTTGTCTGTCCTTTTTCGATTCGATTTCCATTAAGAAAAAATTTATGGGTGTTATATAAAGGAAATGAGGGCCGGGTCAAGGTAAAATGTAATTCGAGTACTGTGTAACAGGTGAAAAAGCTTGAGATTTTTATTGGGAAACGTTATATATAAAACCTTTGAATTTATTGGAACTCGGAAAACCCCGCCCTCTGGTCGGAGTCAGAGCTAATGGGCTTTGCCGTTAAAATGAAAATCGGTTGAGTCAAATGGTTGCGGTTGCGCAGCTCGTTTCGTCTTTCGTGTGTCGGTTACGAACAAACCTACAAAGCAAGTTAGGAGATCACACAAGAACTGCCGCAACCGACAGACGAAAGACGAAACGAGCCGCACAACCGAATAGCGAAAACCGTCTAACCCTTAGTGGG
>JAFDAP010000254.1:3198-7161 GCA_019313765.1 Deltaproteobacteria bacterium
CGGGCGTGGATTCTTTATTCCTGAAAAAAATATCCTGGAGGCAATAGTATGAATGCAAAAGAGGCCATTATGGCGTTTTCGCAAAGTGAAAAGATCAAGTCCGGGATTATATGGGCCTCCCAGATGCTTGAATTGCTCAGAGGGCTTCCTGAGCCGGAAAAGCAGGGAGCGGAAAGGGTTGTTAAGATGCTTGTTGACATGATCTTCCAGGAAATTCAGCTTGGAGGGAGCGTTGCCGCCGGTGAAGACTGGGAGGGAATTGGAAAGAATATTGATCAGGCAGTGGCTATGATCAATTCGCATGTGGCGCCGGAATCGGTGGTTCATCTGACCAAGGCCCTGAGCCAGGTCACGACCATAGGTCAGCGCTCCATGTCTGCTTTGCAGGAACAGGGATTTCTTTGAAACCCTGAAAAGCTGAAAAGCATAATACTAATCCATATTTTTTTGAGGGGGTTAATGATGCAAATCCTGATTCTTTATTTTTCAAAAGGGGGCAACACAAAAAAACTGGCTGAGGCCATAGCAAGGGGCGTTGAAGCGGTAGAGGGCGTGGATGCTGTTTTAAGGCGTACCGATGATGTTACCAAAGATGACTTCTTGAAATCGGACGGGATCATCGCGGGGTCCCCGGTCTATTTCGGCGTTATGGCGGCGGAGCTGAAAAGGGTCTTTGATGAATTTGTGGGGGTACGGAAAAAAATGGAGGGCAAGGTGGGCGCGGTTTTTGCAACTTCCGGAGATCCCTCCGGCGGCAAGGAAACCACGATGATATCCATTATCCAGGCCCTTTTGATTTACGGCATGGTAATTGTGGGTGATCCCATGTCCGCCACAGGTCATTACGGGGTTGCCTGTGCAGGAGCGCCGGACCCCAATACTGAAGATAATGCAATGAAACTCGGCCACAGGGTAGCAGAACTGGCAACAAAACTTAAAGGATAGGGGTTACGTGCATTGGATCAAGATATTCTGAAAGATCTCCTGGTTCGCTTAAGCCAGGGGAAGGTAACTGTTGAGGAGTCCCTTGAAAGGCTAAAAACGCTGCCTTTTGAGGATCTCGGTTTTGCCTGTATTGATCATCACCGGGGCCTCAGAAGAGGCCTTTCAGAGGTCATATTCGGTGAGCGTAAGGAGGTGGCCGATATCCTGGCTATCATGGAACAAATGATAGATCAGGAAGAGAGTATTCTTGTAACGCGTCTGTCCAAGGACAAGGCAGGAGAAATCCTGAACAGGTTCCCGGAATGTACCTTTCATGAGAGGGCCCGGGCCCTGACACTGATCAGGAGTCCTAAGAAAATTTCGGGCAGGGGGAAAATCCTTGTCATGAGCGCCGGGACATCCGACATCCCGGTGGCAGAGGAGGCCGCTGTTACGGCCGGATTTATGGGAAACGAGGTGGAGACTGTCTATGATGTGGGGATATCGGGCCTACACCGAATACTGGATCACAGGGAAAGGGTCATGAAGGCTTCCGTGATTGTGGTAGTGGCCGGCATGGAAGGGGCGCTTCCGAGTGTTGTGGGCGGCCTTGTTGACAGGCCGGTGATCGCGGTCCCGACCAGTGTGGGATATGGGGCGAGCTTCAACGGTATTGCAGCCCTTTTGGGCATGCTCAATTCGTGCGCGTCGGGCGTGACCGTGGTAAATATTGATAACGGTTTTGGCGCAGGTTATGCTGCAAGTGTGATCAACAGGGAATAGATTACCTGTATTGTTGGCGGATTTCCATGACCCGTTTTTTTAATTGGGGAAGTTTTTTTATTCGGGAATCGTCCCAGCAGGGGAGCAGGGTATTGTTGTGGAATAGGGGCTCTTCGGCGAGATCATATTGGGAATGATTTACCGCCTGTTCCCACATGGGCGTATGGGGTATGGGAGAATAGTCGGATAGATAGGGCGTGGCCCCTGTTCTTCCCACAAAATCGATCGAATCAAATACAGAATCCACGGATTGCCCGGGCAGACCCATCAGGACATATGCCCCGATTTGATTTTTGGCAAAACCGGCCTTGCGAAGGCTGTTTACGGCCCGCTCAAAATCACCTTCCGTTACCTTGTTATCCAGGTCACGGTGAAGGGAAAAATCCGAGGTCTCCAGTCCAAGACGTATGGTTCGAAAACCGGTTTGGTGCATGAGCGAGGCAATGTCCGGCGTAATTTCTTTGATGTGCAGAGCATTTGGGGTGTGAAATCTCAGGTCAAGCTCAAGCCTTGCAAGCTCTTCAAGGAGCGGGGCCAGGTGGGTATCGAATGACACTAAGAGTGCATCATCGTAAAATGCAAAGTCGCGGACATTAAAATTCCTGTGCCAGTGCAGGATCTCTTCTAATACTTCACCCGGGTCTCTGCGTATCAGGTCGGGGTTTAAAAAATGGCTGGCACAATACCTGCACCGATAGGGGCAACCCGTAGAGGTCAAAATGCAAATGTATTCGGGCCGGGTCAGGAGGTCAAAGGCCGGGTGGGGTGCGCGGTCCGGACCGGGAGGAGACCCGGGTGCTGAAATACCGTAGTTATCCAGGATTTCCAAGAGTGAATCGAGGTTATGGTTTGTCGCCACGAGGTCTGCCCCCGAGTTCCGAACGGCATGGTTGTGGCACAGCTTAGCATAAATACCCCCAAGGATTACGGGGACATGGGGATGAATTTTTTTGCACAGGCCGATGACTTTTTCGACACCGGGATACCAGTAGGTCATTAGAGACGTTACAAGAATCGCTTTTGGATTGCGAATTCTTGATAATTCATCCTGAAATATCTTGAGGGAAATACCATAGCGGCTGTATGGTCTCTGAATATGCTTTAAAGGGAGCGGCCCGGGCACCTGCCTGCGCCAGTATTTTCCGGTTCCGTATGCGCGTCTTGTGGGTTTTTTGGCGGACGGATCTGCGGTCATACCAGGATGGTTTACGTCTAAACAGTCGATGAGACTGACCTTGAAGCCGCAGTGTCTGAGGTATCCTGCAACATAAAGGAGCCCCAACGGTTTGGACCAGAGATCGTAGGCCGCAAAATCGTAAATCCAGGGATTGATGAGGATGAGTGAGGGTGGCATGTTCCAAAATTCCGAGACGCAAGTTAGTTCGCTTCGCTCACAATTGGAATAATGGAATGATGGAGTATTGGAGTGATGGGTTTAAAGGAGTTATTGACAATTTAAATTGTTTCTTTCCGATCTTACCCCCAATATTCCAACATTCCAATATTCCATTCTTCCAAGTGGATGGCATAAACAGGTTGCCGTGAAAAGGCTATAATTTCGATAAGTTGTATAAAATCTGAGACGTTATATTATGGAGTATCCGGACCATGAGAGCCGTGGTTCAAAGGGTAAAAGAGTCTAAAGTGGAAGTCAAGGGAAGGATCGTGGGGTCCATCGGCCCGGGATTGCTTGTTTTTTTGGGTGTGGGAGAAGATGATTCCGAGAAAGACTGCGATTATCTGGCAAATAAAATCGCCAATCTCAGGATCTTTCCCGACAAAGACGATCTCATGAATCTCTCTTTAATGGATATTGCCGGCGCTGCTTTAGTGGTTTCTCAGTTTACCCTCTGGGGCGACTGCAGAAAGGGCCGCAGACCCTCTTTTGTAAAAGCGGCCCGGCCCGAAAAGGCCAACGAGCTTTATGAGCATTTCATAGGTCTCTTGAGGGAAAAGGGTATCCGCGTGGAAACCGGACAGTTTCAGAAGATGATGGATGTCTATCTGGTAAACGACGGCCCTGTCACGTTGATGCTGGATAGTGAAAAAAACTTTTAGTCCATCTTCAGTTCTTTTTCAAGGGCTCTGATTCGCTTTTCGATCTCTTTTTGCTCTCTTGCATCTGCAACGCCATTTCTGAGCCGCACCTGCAGGCTGAGTAGTTCCATTGATTTGCGATGATCCTGGCAATTGACTTTCATGATTAGTCGTCCTTAAGAGACCTTTGAAAAATGCTCAATTTTGTTCAAGTTCAAG
>JAFDAP010000255.1 GCA_019313765.1 Deltaproteobacteria bacterium
TCAAAAAATACAAATTACAAGCACCAAATTCCAAACAAATCTCAAATTCCAATATTCAATGACCAAAACCTTCCAGGACAAGACCTTGTTTGGATTTTCGAATTTTGGTCATTGGAATTTGTTTGATATTTGGGATTTGATATTTGGAATTTCAATAAGTCAATGAAACTCCAAAATTGTAATATCTCCGTTGGCAATCTTGCCTCACACATGGAATAATGGAATGGTGGAATAATGGAATGTCGTAGATCCCGTCTTTAGCGGGGATGTAAATTCGTCTTCTACCGAATGGATTAAATCCGAATTTTTCATTTCTCTTATGCTTTGTCAACTTGATTTCTCCAATCGCACGACCTTGAGGCTCTCGACAGGTAACCCATTCCGTCAATTCCCCAAAACCCATTATTCCAGTGTTCCATCATTCCAACATTCCAATTGGGGCGAAGCCCCTGAGTTCTTTTTCTCTCAGCCGGTGGGTTGCCATAAAGAGCCCTGAAATGGTTTTGCTGTCCTGGATCGCGCCCTCATGAATCATTTGAACGGCCTCATCCAGCGGGACCTCATGAACATCAAGCACTTCATCTTTGTCCAGGTCCTGCCGGGCGGGCACCAGGTCAGCAGCAAGAAACATGTGTATGCGTTCATTTGAATAACCGGGCACGGGCGTGATTTCTCCCAATTTCTGCCAGGTATTTGCCGAAAACCCGGTCTCTTCTATTAACTCTCTTCTGGCGCATTCAAGAGGAGTCTCGTTCGGGTCGAGTGTGCCTGCCGGAATTTCCCAGATAAAATCCCCTACGGCGTGACGGTATTGCTTGATCAGTATGACTGTGTCATTGCCGGACATGGGAACCATTGCGGACGCGCCCGGGTGATGGATAATATCCAGGTCAACGGTTACGCCGTTATTAAGGGTGACATTTTCCCTCAAGAGTTTAAATATCCTGCCTTCATACAAGGTGGTTTTGCTATTTACCTTTGCGGACACGTGCTACTCCCCATTAAGGACTATCTCCCGGCACCTTTTTCTTCTTTAAAGCCCGAAATCACCCACAGGACAACATAGGCGATCCCCCGAATGCCGAACAGTGTGCCTAAGACGCTTACAATGGCTGCACCTGTGATGACCATAACCATTTTCCCGAATGAGGCAAAACCCTCGTTCCAGCCAATGGCTATTATCACGGCCGTAAGGATGACCATGGCCAGGACGGCCAATACGATAGAAAGACGGTCTACTCCTTTTTTAATATTCATATGCCCATGCCCCTTCGATTAATTGTTGTTTGGATGATAGAGGAGGAATAGGGGACGGGGCTAAATAAGTAAGTTGCCAATAGCCCAATTGATTTTCTTAGCCTTGTCCCCAATTCCGATGTTGTCTTCTGTTACCCTAAATCAATATCCCTTAATGGGGCTATCAAGTTTGTACAGCCCGCTATTTAAGAAATGTGTAAATTGCAGATCTTGCGGAAATGATGTCCGTAAATCGCCAAGGTGATAGCTAGTGGGAATAACCCGGGACGGCGAAAAAGGGTCCATAACAAGATCTGCCAATAGTGGAATCGCTCTTTGCCAAAAATACCCAGGCGGATACCTGAGCGAAAGAAGGCAAGGAGGCGCTGGAAGTCCAGAGGGGATTCAATCTTTGGCCCCTTATACTCTCGAAGGAAGGTTTTAACTCGCTGATAGTAGATCTTGGGCGAATAGATGTGGAGCATTACATTCCTATATCCCTCACATAACGCATCAAGATCCATCTTAGGAATTATGTTCGTTGTCCCGGCTACGTTATCTCCAGAAGTTTGACCGACTAGGCGGCCTTCCTGTTTCAGACGTTTGTATAGCCTTGTGCCGGCAGGGGCTTGAAGCAGGCCAACCATGGCCGTCACGATTCCGCTCTTCTGGATAAAATCAATCTGCCTCTGGAATATGGAACGTGTATCACTATCGAAGCCTACAATAAAGCCACCCGTTACCTGCAATCCCGCTCGTTGGATACGCTTTACGCACTCAACCAGATCGCGGTTTCTATTCTGCTCTTTATGGCACTCAGCCAGGCTTTCGTCATCAGGTGTTTCGATTCCGATAAAAACCGCATCAAACCCAGCCTCAACCATCATCTTCATCAACGGCTCGTCATCAGCCAGGTTTATAGATGCTTCCGTGTTAAAGGGTATCCCTCTCTTGTCCTTACGCCATTCGATTAACGCGGGTAAGAGTTGGGTTTTGAGATACCTTCTGTTGCCGATGAAGTTGTCATCCACAAAGAAGAACTGCCCACGCCATCCCAAACTGTAAAGGGCATCCAGCTCGGCAATAATCTGCTCGGTGGTTTTGATGCGGGGCCGGTGTCCGAAAAGAACCGTTACGTTACAGAACTCGCAATCGAACGGGCAGCCTCTGGAAAACTGGACACTCATCGAGGCGTAGCGCTTCAAATCGGCCAGCTCCCACATAGGAACCGGTGTCTCCCGGATGTCACAAAACCCGGAGACCTTGTAGATGAGCCTGGCACATCCCCGCTCCAGGTCCACCAAAAAAGGAGGGAGAGTCAGTTCGGCTTCATTCAGCACGAAATGATCGACATCCTCAAACTGTTCATACTCGTTGGTGAAGAGTGGTCCACCGGCAACGACTTTCAGGCAAGCTTCTTTACACCGGGCAATGATTTGACGTGCAGAACCTCTTTGAACGACCATGGCACTGATAAACACCAAATCAGCCCACTCCAGGTCTCTTTCAGTGAGCTTTGTCACATTGACATCAATTAAGCGTTTGGACCATTCCTTGGGCAGCATAGCCGCCAGTGTGAGCAGGCCGAGCGGCGGTAAGGCGGCCTTTTTACGAATGAATTTAAGTGCGTGCTTGAAACTCCAGAATGTATCCGGGAATTCAGGGTAGACCAGAAGAACCTTCAAAGAAACTTCATTTCTGTGGACCTTTGAAAAATTATTGTCTCTTACTAAATGCATCGGCTTTTGACCTTATCGATTATTTTATTCTTGTGATGTGATGTAAAGTTTCAACCTTTCTCCACATAGGGAGGAATAGGGGACGGGGCTAAATAAGTAAGTTGCCAATAGCCCAATTGATTTTCATAGCCTCGGCCCCAATTCCGGAATTCCGCTACGTCTCCAATTCCGTATGATATACCCAAGATTAATCGGCATCTATTACTGCCTTGATAGCGGTTTTAATCTCACTAAGGATATCGGGTGAAACAAAACCGATTTTTTTAATAAATCTTGCTATAGATATGGACCTTATTTGAAAAGTATCAATAGCAGATGCTTTTGTGAGGTTATTCTGACTGTCCGGTTCTGTTTTTACCATCCAAATGGCATCGAAGAAGTTGTCCTTCCATTCTGTTACGGGGACGATTACTCTTAATGGAAGGACGCCAATCGAATCATCATTTATGATTACGGCCGGCCGTTCCTTCTTGATTTCAGCTCCGATAGTAGGGCTTAAGTTTATTTTCCATATTTCGCCCTGTTTCATACAAAGTCCTCCCCATCTAAAACAGTAAAGACGGTGAGTTCTTTGTTATCGGTGTATTCAGACACGAGCTCATTGGCTTTCTTTTTCATTAAATCCTTTCTTTTCCTGTTCCTTATTTCCCGTATAAAATGATCGAGAGCTTCCCGGACTATGCTGCTCTGGTCTGAAAACCCCCAATTTTTGTAGTTTGCCAAAAATTCCTTTTGATTATCACTGATTGAAAATTTCTTTTGGATCAAGGTTTCCATATTAATACCTCCAAGCACCAAATATCGTCCTAAAATAGTACCCAATATATGACCCCAAGTCAAGGGCCAATGCTAAGTAAAATAGAACAAAGAGAGAGAATCTTACAGAAACTGTCTTATGCCCAAATAGAAAAAGGGCTTAATCCCGACAGCGGGATTAAGCCCTTGACTTTAAATTACTGGTGCGCCCAGGGTGATTCGAACAC
>JAFDAP010000256.1 GCA_019313765.1 Deltaproteobacteria bacterium
TTGTGAGCGTAGCGGGGCTAAGTTCTTATGAAGGAGTGTCCAAAAATTTGTGTTTTGAGTTGCTTTAAAAGGAGAGATATTTGAAAGAAGAAAGGGTTGAAATATCAAAATCTTTACTGGGTAATAATACGGTAGATATGCTGCTTCAGGTCCACCAGGATGCTCTTTGGACCCTGGAAAACCTCGGGGTCGGCTGCAAGCAGCCGGAGATGCAGGATGCCTTCAGGAGGTTCGAGCCGGATGGCCTGTCCGTGGTTTACGAAGACCGGGTTTATGTGATGGCCGGATTAGTTGAGCAGTGTCTCAAGACTGTTCCGGGAGTAGCTGAATTTTTTGTGCCTTTAAACAGTTTCTTTATCGGAGGAACTGCGCCATATGTGTATGACGACGAGGCAGGAAAGGGCGGCGTGTTTCCCACACCCGAGCATGCGGCCCGTATCGCTCAAATCGCCGAAGCGAACCGGATGGTGGTCGGTATGGGACGGGGTATAAAACTGAAGGACGAAGTCCAGCAGATGAACATCATGGTTGAAAACTGCACCAAGCCCCTCTATTTGGCAGTGACCTCGGATGCCTCCCTTGACAGGGCAAAGGAGATTTACTCGGAAAGAGGGAATATCATGATCGTTTTTTGTCTGACGCGTCCCCCTCTGGAGGTGAACGAAAATTTCTCGGAGCATTTTGTCAAAGTAGTTAAGGCCGGTTTGCCCATATTTGTCTCGGCCATGCCCATGGCCGGCATCAGCGCTCCTTATTGCTATAACGGCGTGTTGGCCATGACCCATGCAGAGGTCCTCTTTGGCATTTGTGCTGCACAATTGCTGAATCCCGGCGCAACCTGTGTGCACGCCGGATATCCGACAATTGCGGATCCGAGGATCGAGTATAATCCTAATTACGGCCTGATCAGCCACAACCTTTTAAACATCCTTATGGCCCATCTGAACCTTATGCTGGATCTGCCCACATTTCAAAGCGCAGGCACAACACATGAGGAGCACCCGACAGAACGGGCCTATGCAGATGCCAGGATGGGGCAGGCTCTGTGCCTTAAATACGGCGTTCACATTATCCGGCATCCCTTCGCCTTTCTCCGCTATCTTATCGATTTCTCATTTGAAAAGCTGGAAAAGTCCATAAGGATCGCGGAAGAAGTCACTCCCGCGGACGCACCTGAGGTGGAGATGCCGGTTTATGACGAAAGGGGAATGGAATCTATCAAACGAATCGGCCTGGGGATGTATATGGACGACCCCCTTACAACGGCTAATCTGGGGGAAATTTTTGTAAAGTAACTCGCATCACAAATAACCTGATTTGGAGGTCTCTTAATGGCAAGTTTGGCAGGAATTATTTCACAACACGGAAAAATTGATACAGACAGTTCAGCGGAAATTGGAAAGATGCTTAATCTCATGCGTCATCGTGGGCCGGACAATAGCCTTGTCCGTTCGCTGACCGATGCTCGGGGCGCTTTGGGCGTTAATGAAATTAACCTGGCCCCTGACAGGACCTATTGCTCATCGCTTGAGGAGGCCCCGTATATTCTTTTTGATGGAAAACTATTTAATGAAAGGCCCGAGGGTCAAAATGACATAAGTCTTTTCAGGGAATATTATGAGAAGTATGAGAGGGACTGCTTCAAATATTTAGATGGAAGCTTTTCATGTGCCATTATAGAAAAAGATGATGAAGTCATTTTGGCGCGGGATGCAGTGGGCGCCAGGCCCTTGTTTTACGGATCGGTCAATAACGTATTCTACTTTAGCTCCGAAATGAAAGGCCTGAAAGATCATGTCCACTTCAATATCGAGGAGCTTCCTCCATGCCATGTATACAGTTCGAAGAAGGGACTTAAAGAATTTGAGCCCTATGCACCCGAAGTGCCGGACCCTGGAGAAGACCTTAAGCAGGCGGCCAATATCCTGCAAGAACTTGTTGTAGAGGCGGTAAAAAAGAGGATGGATGATGTAAATGCTATTTCTTTGAGCGGGGGATTGGACAGTTCCATTGTCGCGGTCATAGCAAAGGAGTTTAATCCTAACCTGCACCTTTTTACCGGTACGGTTAAAAGCGCGAAGGGGCCTGACCTTGAAAATGCCAAATTGATGGCCGATTTCTTAGGAATGGAACATCATATCTACGAAATTACCGATACGGATATTTCTGAATTTATTCCTGATGCCGTATGGTACCTGGAAAGCTTTGATGAGGACTGCATATCCGGGATTCTCTCCAACTATTATGTTTCCAAAATAGTGAAAGAATACAGTAATGCTGTCCTGGTTGGTGAGGGTGCTGATGAGTTGTTCGGCGGATATCGTATGGTTTTAAAAAACCCTAAGGTGAAAAGCAATGAACAGAGAGAACGGCTTGCCCAGAAGTTGCTGGACATCGCATACAATACGGCATTGAGACGTCTGGACCGTGCATGGATGGCCAATGCCGTGGTTTATAAAACGCCTTTCTTAGATGCAAAGGTTGTTGCATTCAGCAAGAAGATCCCTATGGAATGGAAGATCTATGGAGAAAAGCAGATTGAGAAATATATTCTGCGAGAGGCATTCAGAGATATGCTCCCTGAGAAGATCGCAAATCGTGAAAAGCTCAGGTTTGCAATGGGCACAGGTATGGACGATGTGATGGACGACATCGTTGCGAAGAAGATTGATCCCAAAGAGATAGAGTCGAGGCCCAAAGCTGCATATGGCCTGCCTTTTGCTTCGTTCAAAGAACTATATTATTATGATGAATTTTTGCAGCAGTTCCCGCCTTCTTACGAAAACCAGACGGTTCGATGGGACCCCTTCAAGTAGAGGGGGAAATCAATCAAATGGTCCAAAGATATTTAACCAATATCACTCACTGTAGAGGTAAAAGCATATTAACATTTCGGGAGGTGAAACAATGTCGTTTCCAGCCAGTTATAAATACGTTATCATCGGAGCAGGTATCCATGGCCTTAGTACGGCCTGGCACCTGGCAAAAGAGCTGAAAAACAGGGGAACAGGCTCTGGTAAGGATATTTTGATAATAGACAAGGGATCAATCGGGGCCGGTGCCTCAGGGATTGCCTGTGGTGTCATACGCAACAACTATTATCAACCGGCCATGCAGGAACTCGTCGCCCACAGTGTTGATGTGTGGGAGGAAGATGCCGAAGGATATGGGTATCTACCAGTGGGTTATATGCAGATCTCCCCTGAAAGCATGCATGCCGATGTGGCCGATATTCATGGCCGACAGGAAGATATAGGATATGACTCGGAATTCATTGAAGGAGAAAAAGACTGCCTCAAGTACATGAGGGAGAACGTCTTTGAGGACTGGCAGGCCCAAAACGTAACCTCCATCCTGCATGAAAAAAAGGGCGGTTATGCACACAACACAAAGGCCCTCTACCGGCTGGCGGACAAGGCGGAGGCCGAGGGTGTCCGAATTCTCACCGGCGCCGGCGTAACAGGATTACCCCATAATGGCTGTGTAACTGCAGTGGAAACCACAAAGGGCCGCATTGAATGTGATTATGTTGTTATTGGTGCGGGGCCGTGGGCAAATAGTTTCTGGGATATGCTTGACCTGCCCGACAGGATTGACATCACAGACAACCATGGAGACGTTCATCCCGATGTTAAAATGTGGACATACTGGTCTCTCCAGGAAGGGACCTTGGGCGTAGAACCATCATACGGCATGGACAACAATGGCAAGATGCCGCCGGTCATTCATGTGGATACGGACGCCCCTCTCTTTTCCAGCGAGGACGGCTCCCTGATCACCGAAAAGATGTGGGGAATCTATTACAAGCCTGATTTTCACTTCAGGGGTGTTCAGGGGGGTGCTACGCCGAATCTGGTGGATAAGGAGGAAGTATCAGTGGACCCATATGGCATTGATTCCCCGGATTTCATTGTGGGACCGGAATTTGCCCACACGTGGACCTCTGCCCTGGCCCAC
>JAFDAP010000257.1 GCA_019313765.1 Deltaproteobacteria bacterium
CATGCAGTGGAAGGAACAAAACGACCCGGATGACCGCCTGACCGTAATAGACACAACCGCCGCATCCGGCCGACTGGGAACCATTGTGATTGCAGTGGAAAGGTATTCGTCCGGGACGGATGACCCAGATTCCGTTATCGAATTTGCAAAAGCAGCTATTGATAAGTGTGAAGAATATGTCTTTCTTGACAGGCTTCAGTACCTGGCAGCCGGTGGGAGGCTTTCCAGGTCGAGCGCCTTTTTCGGTGATTTACTTCATATGAAGCCGGTTATCAGCCCAACAGCCGAGGGGGCAAAAAAGGTTGGGGTCGTGCGGAATCAGATGGATCAAATAGAGTTTGCCCTTGATAGACTCACGGAATCCTTTGCTAAAGATTCCTCCATTCTCATCATGCTGCAATATTCTGATAACAGGTCCTGGGTCAGCGATACGGTCATGAAGGAAATTGAGAGGCATTACCCCCTTGCTGATATCATACTGCAACCGCTCTCTCTAACTTCCGGTGTTCACATGGGGCCGGGGACCTGGTCCGTGGCATTCATGCCTGGTCTTTGATTGCAGAGTCACGGCACCGGATGTTTTGCCGGGCTTGAGGTTCTGATCGCAAATGGCTCCAAAGAAATATCATATCAACCTGCCTCTATTAACCCTTGTGCTCCTCCTGGTGACGGGTCTCTTTGCCATCGGGATATCCCGAATGGAAATTGATGCCGATATAGTAACATCACTTCCTAACGATGACAGGGTCATATCGGACGCTAAATATCTGATTATGAACAATCCGATCCAGGATCAACTGGTCATCGATATCAGCCTTTCAAAAAAAGACCCCGACATCCTCATTGAAGGAGGCGATTTCATTGAGGAGGAGTTAAGGAAGAGCGGCCTGTTTAAGAGCGTGGGGATCAAAGAGGCGCGGGGCCTGTTCCCCCAACTGCTTTTTCATATAATACACAACCTGCCGGTAATGTTCACTGAACAGGAACTTAATGAGAAGATCGGACCGTTATTGGAACCACGGCGGATCCGCAAGAAGCTTGAACATGACCTTACAGCACTGCTCGGAATCGAAGGAATAGGGCAGGCTGAAATAGTTTCAAGGGACCCCTTGGGACTAAGGTACATAGCCATGGCCAGGCTGACACACCTCGCTCCTTCAAAAAATGCCAAAATATATCGGGGACAGATCCTGTCAGCAGATGGAGTGCATCTCCTTATAATAGCCAGGCCAAAGTCATCCGGTACGGATACCACCTTTTCCCGAATGGCAACCGGGCTGATCAAAAACGCAACTAAGGCATTGAATAAAAAATATGCACCCAGAGGATATGTTTTCAGCGTCAACCCGGTGGGGGCATATCGTGCTGCCCTGGATAATGAACAGATGGCAAAGAGAGACAGCCAGAGGGCGATCCTTTTTGCCACATTAGGGATTGCGCTTCTTCTCATCCTTGCATTTCCCAGGCCTCTCATAGGACTCCTCTCTTTTTTACCCGCCGTGGTCGGGACCTTGGTTGCGTTCTTCGTTTATTCCTTGATGCACCAGTCCATTTCAATCCTCACAATGGGTTTTGGGGGGGCGATCATATCAATTACCGTGGATCATGGTATTGCTTATCTCCTGTTTCTTGACCGTCCACACGAAACCTTTGGGAGACAGGCCGCCAGGGAGGTCCGGGCCGTAGGCCTGCTTGCCACCCTGACAACGGTGGGCGCCTTTTCAGTCCTCTCCATAAGCGGCTTTCCAATTCTCGTACAGATAGGCCAGTTCGCTGCTCTCGGTATCACCTTTTCATTCGTTTTTGTGCACACTGTTTTCCCTTTTGTTTTCCCTGTAATGCCTCCTGCGAGGAGGCAAAGAAGATTGCCTGTTCAAGCGGTCGTAAACAGACTCGCTCTGGCAGGAGGAAAGAAAAAGGCATATGCGGCCCTCGCACTAACATTATTTATGGTCTATTTTGCAAAACCGGAATTTCATGTGGATTTGAAGGCCATGAATACTATAACAGAAGAAACAAAGGCCGCTGAGGCCCTGGTCGCAGGTGTCTGGGGCAATGTTTTTTCCAAGATATTTTTAGCCGTGGAAGGAGAAAGCATTGAGGATCTCCAGAAAACCGGGGACAGGCTGGCAGGGTTGCTAGAGCAGGAAGTGGCATCGGGCACTTTGTCTTCCGCATTTATTCCATCCATGATTTTTCCGGGACAAGAAAGGGGCAAGGAAAATTTCAGGGCATGGAAAGGGTTCTGGAACAGGGAGCGGATGGCTGAATTCAAGAAGGCGATGGATGAGGCATCCTCTGATCTTGGGTTTGTCGGAAATGCCTTTGACCCTTTCTACGCAACAATCAATGCCCAAAACCACGACACAAAGGATATACCCGAGGCGTTTTTTACCCTTTTCGGCATAGTCAGGAGCCATGATGGCTCCGGATGGATGCAGTTTTCCACACTCACCCCGGGTGATAGATACGATGGTGAGGTATTTTACGCAAGTTATGGGGCCAAAGGGATTGCAAGGATATTTGATCCGAACCTGTTTTCGGAAAGACTTGGCAAATACCTGTCTTCCACATTTCAAAAAATGGCCCTGATAATAGGTTTGAGTGCCATGATCCTGCTTTTCCTTTTTTTTATGGACATAAAACTCACGCTAATCACCCTACTTCCGATCCTTTTTTCATTGATATGTACCTTAGGCACTTTAAAACTGATCGGGCATCCATTAGACATTCCCGGTCTCATGCTTTCAATAGTTGTAATAGGCATGGGCATTGACTATTCCATATTCTTTGTTCGATCTTATCAGCGCTATGTCTACGAGAACAACGAGTCTTTAGGGCTTATCAGGGTAACGGTTTTCATGGCGGCGGCATCTACCATCATAGGATTCGGGGCCTTAAGTTTTGCTGACCACTCAATGCTGAAGAGCGCCGGATTAACATCACTTCTCGGGATCTGCTACTCCCTCATAGGGGCCTTTGCCATATTGCCACCTATTTTAAAAACCCTGTTTATCCCTGCCCAATTTCCAGCCCGGATAACAATCGGGGCAGAAAAAAACCCCGCCAATGTGCTAAAACAATATAGGCATGTGGAGACATTGCCACGATTGTCGGCCCGGTTCAGAACAATTTTTGATCCCATGTTCGCCGAACTTCCCTGTTTCTTTAAATCACCCAAAATAGTCATGGACATCGGCTCCGGGTATGGTGTGCCAGGGGTCTGGGTCCTTGAGCTTTTTCCCGAGGCGCAAGTTTACGGTATTGAGCCCAATTATGAGAAGGCAAGGATCTCAAGCAAGGCAGTTGGCGATAGGGGCGCAATAGTGCAGGGCAGCGCACCGGATCTTCCGGCAGTCCCGGACCTGGTTGATGCGGCCTTGATGATCGATGTAATACACTATTTATCGGATGATCAATTGAACCTCACTTTAAGGAAGTTATGCCGTCAACTTCGCAGTGAAGGTCTTCTAATTATAAGGGCAAGGGCCCATTTTGAGAAAGGAATCGGCCTGCCAGGAGTGATTGAGAATATTCGAAGCAGGATTTTTGGCACAAAACTGCAATACAGATCTGTCCAGGAAATCAGAACAAGATTAATTGAGGCAGGTTTTGAGATTCAATCTGTGGAGCCTTCCGGAAAGGGTCGGGCAAAAACATGGTTTCTCGCACAAATAAAAAAATAAAGATCCGGGTCCGGAGTGCCCGGCTTTGGGTTAGCCCCATAGGGGCTTTTTCAAAAAACAGCTAAATGCCTAAGGTATTTTTCGTTATTCGGTTGCGCTGCTGGTTTCGTCCACCGTTATCCGGTTTTGGTGTTTCTTGTGTGATCTCCTAATTTGCTTTGTAGGTTTGTTCGTAACCGACACACGAATCCCGAAACGAGCTGCGCAACCGCAACCATTTGACTCAACCGATTTTCATTTTTAACGGCAGAGCCTACTGACTCTGACC
>JAFDAP010000258.1 GCA_019313765.1 Deltaproteobacteria bacterium
CTCGGAGAGGGTGGAACCATTTGAATTTACTTCAAATGGCGGGGGAGGGAAAGCCCTCCTCCGCCGAGTAAAAAGGCGCAGAGCGACTTTTTACGAGGTTATCAAATTTAGACGCCAGAAAACCGTCCCACTGGCCGCTGAATACACAGGCAACCAAAGAGCTGATGATGAATGCCCTTCCTATGATGTAAAAATCCTGGCCCAAAGGACCAGCCTTTGGTTATCCCCAGAGGGGATTTGCTTTGTTGGAGTTTCATTGACTTATTGAAATCCCAAATATCAAATCCCAAATATCAAACAAAATTCCAATGACCAAAATTCAAAAATACAAACAAAGTCTTGTCCTGGAAGGTTTTGGTCATTGAATATTGGAATTTGAGATTTGTTTGTAATTTGGTGCTTGGAATTTGTACTTTTAGACACAATAATCCAAGGCAGAGCCATCTATATCTGACCTAGCCCAGCCTCCGGCCCGGAGGGAGGACCAGGTTTTCAACGGAAAATAAACAAGATCCCGAATTCTACAAACGTATGGGATTGCCGGTACAGAAATATTCAAAAAGGGTCAGCCAGAGGGATTTGAAATGAGTAACTTAAGTGAACGCTATATTGGCTTTCCAATCTTTACGGTCATAGCCTTTGTGATTGGCGTGTTGCTGTCCGGTTGTGCACAGACTCCCATAATAGGGGCGCATCTTGACCGTGCGACACTTGTTGATGGGATATATGAAGGCAGCTACAAAGCATGGCCTAATAGGGCATTGGTAAAGGTGGAGATCAAAGACAACACGATTGTGGGAATTGAGATAGTTGAGCATTGGGCATGGAAAGGCAAAAAATCTGAATCACTTATTTCAGAAAGAATAATCCAGAACCAGTCAACGAATGTTGATGCGGTAAGTGGGGCTACAAACAGCAGCCGGGTAATTATGAACGCGGTGCAAAAAGCAATCGAAAAAGCCTACCAGAGGCGACTTAGTCAATGACTACCACTATCCGTTCGTCCCGCTAAACTCTGAATCTTCGACAGGGGGAGAGGGTGCGGAGTTTCATCGATGTGGAGATAAAGACAGCCCCTCCCCGAATAATCAGTAAATCCTCATCGCTCCTCATCATGTGAGTTTTGCAAAGGTCTCATAAAATCGCTGAGCAATATTATCTCTTGTAAAAATACTTCCATACCTGTAAACTTATCCCTGACATTGTAAAAATTCAAAGGCAAAAAACCGCCATGTTCATGCCCTGGTCCGGACCTTGCTCATCCGCATATTGAGCACCCTGGTGCGTTTTTCCACGGTGCAGGTCTGAAATGTTAGGGCTAGAATTGCATAAAAACCACCGGAACAAGGAGAATCAAGATGCTGGTTATTGATGATTTGCAGGTGCAACTCGGGGATAAAGTCATTCTTGACCATATCGACCTGGAGATCAAACCTGGCGAGACGCATATTCTCTTTGGCCCGAACGGGTCGGGAAAGACCTCTCTTCTTATGACCATTATGGGCTATCCCCAGTACAAGGTGGTAAAAGGAAGAATAACCTTCAAGGGCGAGGATATCACATCCATGCCAATTAACGAACGGGCAGAGTTGGGTATCGGTATATCTTACCAGCGGCCGCCCACCATAAACGGTTTAAAGACCCGGCAGATGGTCGAGATTTGCGCAAAAGACGTAGTGAATGTGGAGGATCTGGCAGACCGGGTCAATTTCCTGGATTTTTTGGAAAGGGATGTGAATGCAGGCTTTTCAGGCGGTGAGATAAAGCGATCCGAATTGCTCCAGCTAATAGCGCAAGGCCCTGATCTGATGCTCTTTGATGAGCCTGAATCAGGTGTGGACCTGGAAAACATTGCGCTTGTGGGCAATACTATTGCTTCCCTGTTACAAAAAGGCTATGCGCCTTCATGGGAAGGTGAGAAGTGCAAGATGGAATTGAGGCGCGAGCGCACCAGGATGGGGCTTATTATTACCCATACAGGCTATATCCTTGATTATGTGACGGCAGACAAGGGGCAGGTGCTTTTTGACGGTGTGTTAAGCTGCACCAACAATCCGCGCGAGATTTTCAAGCAGATCGGCAAGAGTGGGTATGGAGAGTGCGTAAGATGTATCGCAGCGAGGAGTTAAAGGAAAAAAAGGTAACAATTATTTTTGAAGCAATTAGGTTTTTTACCGCAGGAGGGGCAACAAGCGTAAAAAGTTGTCGCCGGCAAAAAAATGGGCCAGGTGAAACATTGGGCCGATCAATATCCGGCTGATGATCCCGGTGTGGGCGAAGTTGTCCAGCAGAACAATTCCCAGGATGACCATTGGCCCATAACGCCCGATTTCCCTGAATTTCTGTGCGGCCCGCGGTGAAAGGAGATTTTCCAGGACATGCGAGCCATCAAGGGGAGGGATCGGCAGCAGGTTAAAAAGGCCGAGACCTATATTCATGAGTATCAGCCACATCAATGCCGTCAGATAGACTACCCAGGGAAACGGAAGATACCGTATGAGCAGTCCGGCCACGAAGGCTATGGCGAGATTGGCAAGGGGTCCTGCAAGGGACATGAAGATAATGCCTTTCCTGATGTTTTTGAAGTATCCGGGATTTACAGGAACGGGCTTGGCCCACCCAAAGTGAAAAAGAAAGAGACAGATTGCCCCGAAAGGGTCAATATGAGGCAGGGGATTGAGTGTAAGCCTGCCCATCTGTTTTGCCGTTGGATCTCCAAGCCACAGGGCTACCCTGCCGTGGGCGTACTCGTGCATTGTGATGGCGAGTAACAGGACAGGGATTTTGACAATCAATTGGGTAATATCAAAGTTCATAACACGGGCCTTTTGTTTCGGGGAAATTTCTTTGTTGTATATATCAGCAAACAGGTATGACGGCAAGGGGTAAGATCGGAAAAATGACGATTGACAGTCGTTAATTGACTGTTAAAAAATATATGCTTAAATATAGTCAATCTGCAATCGAAAACCTTCAATTGCATGAAAGGGGTGGTCTCAATGGGAGAAATGCGAAAGGCCGATTTTGCAGGGTCCTGGTATCCCGGCAAAAAATCTGAGTGCCGCCGGACCATTGAAGAATTTTCCGATGCCTGTCTTCTATGTCCCGGCAATGGCGGTGTTTTGTCAGGAGGGATTGTTCCCCACGCGGGCTGGTATTTTTCCGGAAAAATTGCCTGTAATGTGATCAAGTGTCTTAGCCGGCAAGGTGAGCCGGATACATGTATTATCTTTGGACGACACCTTCATCCGGGGAGCAATAATTTTATCATGACAAAAGGGGGGTGGGCCACACCACTTGGGGACCTGGAAATAGATGGTGAGCTTGCTACAAAGCTGAACTCGGAATTTGATTTTACAATTGAGACGGCTTCTCGTTATGATCCGGAAAACACGATAGAATTGCAGTTGCCTTTTATAAAATACTTTTTTCCAGAGACCAAAATTGTCCCTATCGGTGTTCCGCCCGGGACAAATTCTTTGGAGATCGCAAAAAGGGTTGCTGAGATATCAAAAAGCATGGGCCGTGATATCTTTGTCCTGGGGTCTACCGACCTCACTCATTACGGCCATAATTATGGTTATATGCCCAAAGGGGTTGGCAAAGATGCCGTTGAATGGGTCAAGCATACGAACGACAGGCGTGTTGTGGATTTGATGTTGGATTTGGACGGGGAAGGAGTTATTCGCGAAGCACTCAAAAATCAAAATGCCTGTTGTTCCGGTGCCGCAGGTGCTGCCATAGTGACAGCGAAGGAACTGGGCGCCAAAAAGGGGAAAAAAATAGAGTATACTACGAGTTTTGACATACGGCCCGACAGCAGCTTTGTGGGTTACGTGGGGATCGTTTTTCAGGCATAGTGATTATAGAAGGCTGTCCGAGAATAGACTTCTACTGCGATCGGCTGCAAATTCTGATGGCTGCGTTGCCAAGCCCAAAACGTCCTCAA
>JAFDAP010000259.1 GCA_019313765.1 Deltaproteobacteria bacterium
TCCCCGTTCCCCTGACTTCCACGTAAATCAGCCCTCCATCGGAGGCCTCCACCAGATGGATCTCATCATCGTGTGTACGTCTTAACATGTCCGTTCCCCTTGATCTCTCGTCCTTCTGGTGTTGATCATTGCCCCCCTGTGAAATACCCAGCTTAAAAGCAGCACTTCTCTTATTTTATTATGACATACAAAATAGTAACGCGTAGTCAACTTATAAACTTATGAAAGGAAAACGTTTTGAAGGTCATTCTGTTATTTCTTGACATTTTGGTCATAATGGTCATATCCGGGAGGTGCATTATGAAAAAAAGTATATCAGTTGCTGAAGCAAAAGCCAAGTTTTCTGAATGTATTCGCAAGGTAGAATCAGGTTTACCAGTGCTCATTACCAGGCACGGTAAATCCGTCGCTGCACTGGTTTCCCCTGATGACCTGGACCATCTTGAACGTCTGAGAAAAGCCGGCCCGGAAGGTGGACTTATCAGCATTGCAGGAGGCTGGGAAGACTCCGAGGATCTGGTTGACATTTTAGAAAAATCTCCCCGCGTCGGACAACGCGAAATTCCGGATCTCGGGCGCGGATATTCAAATCGCTGCAACAGCGCTATATCATGGAATGGAATTTGTATCAGGCAATTTGCGTCATTTCCAAAGGACTCATGAATTGAGGCTGAATACAATTCTCTCGGACTCCCGACCAAAGCAATGACCCCCCAATTTCTTAGCCGCTATCCAATTTAGGATCCGTGCGATCCGTATAAGGAATGAAGAAGCTCACATTCGCCCCGTTATCGACTTTCTTTAAAGCCAATTGGGAAATCGCCCCTTTATCCAATCCATCCAGGTAGACCATGACTCACTGATAGCGAACAGCTTTTGTGCCAGGGTGGATTTTTGTAATTGGGTCTTTTTGTTGAATATTGGTCTAAAATGGTGATATCATGCTGGAAAAAAGTGACAAGAGGGATAGGAAGTGGGCTGACGTATTGCCTTTATTCAGTTTCTTGTTTAGAATATGCTGAATCTCTGAGAAAAAGAAGTCCGAACCATGACTCTCACTTCAATTCTTACAAATACGTTTGGCCGCACAGGACCACCCGTCACGATTGTCGGGCTGGGGGGAGAAGGTGTGTTGAGAACACACGGTCGCGGGGAAGAGGCCACCACGGTTATTGAAGAAGCGTTTACTGACGGAATCACCTACTTTGAGTCGGCAAGGGCCTACGCCGGGAGCGAAGGGTATTACGGTCTCGTCTGGCCAGAACACGCAGGGGAGAGACCAAACCTTTTTCAGACCAGCAAATCAGCCATGAGGGACAGGAAAGGGGCCCTTTCTGATCTTCATGGAACGCTCACCAACACAGGTCTGGAATATCTGGATCTCTGGCAGATCCACGACGTGAGAACAAAAGACGATTTTGAAGCAATAGCCGGACCCGGGGGCGCTCTTGAGGCATTCGTCCAGGCAAAAGCGGAAGGGAAAATACGTTTTATCGGCGTCACAGGCCATCATGACCCAGCTATTTTAACGCGTGCAGTAAAAGAGTGGCCAGTAGATTCCGTCCTGATGCCGGTGAATCCCGTGGAAGGAATCCTCGGGGGCTTTCTGGACACCACACTGTCGGCTGCCGGGGAAAAAGGAATCGCCGTCATCGGGATGAAGATCCTGGGGGCATCCCATTACCTGTTTCCGGATGCGGGAATTACCCCGGAGCTTCTCATCCGCTACGCCCTTTCGCACCCTGTAACACTTGTCGTGGTGGGGTGCTCCACCATACAGGAAGTACGGACGCTGGCCCATGTGGGGCAGAATTTCACACCCATGTCTCCCGACAACATGAGAGGGGTGGAAGAGCTCTTTGCACCGAACGCACGAAAACTCGCCTTTTATCGGGGAAAATTCTGATTGTCTGAACGAAAACCCTGTTCAGAACAAAAAATTAGGGGCTTTTTTTACCGTGCGTCCTGTGGTGGACAGGTTCCGGAGGAAAACAGATGGAGGAAAGCAGACGATCGTTCCGAGCGGTCTTGTGGATTATCGGGATTCTGGGCATCCTTGCCTTCGGTTGTTCAAATGAGAAACCAGACAGCAGAGCCAAAGCAGATTCCCCTCAGGGGTTCACCTTTTTTGACTTGGGCGCCAATTCAAAATACTCCCGATCGGTGAGGCGTCGCCTGGGGGGGAAACTGGGGTCGGACTCGATCTCCCAGAAAAACACCATTGATCTTTCCATACACGATAACGGATTCCTCGAAAAATGGTTCCCCGGACTTGCAGATCTGAACCGGCGGCTCAACTGGCCCGCCGGGCAACGCGTTGAACACAACACTACCAAACTCATGTACCGCCAGGCCCGCATGAAGAACACCCCGTTCATTTATGTGGAGCTTTTTTTCTCAGACGATACCCTGAAACCGCTTCTGTTCAGGATTATAGCCGGACCTGATGGCAACGCCATTCTGGAGACAATACGCAAAAAATACGGCCCTCCAAAGGAATTTCGGTGGGCGCAGAAAGAAGGCAGGACACAATACTGGGAAGATGGTGACAATGTTTTCATCGTTTCTTCATACAAAACCAAATGGGATACCCCGGAATATCTCTTCTGCATCTACTATGTGGACAATCTTAAAGAAATGCTGACCGAACAAGAAGCCCTAAGAGAGGCAGAGGATGAAAGGATCCGAAGGGCCGGGGAATCTGCTTTTTAATCTGTTGAACTCCCGTTCAAATACTCTTGACGATAACTCAAGGGGAAGTGGGATGCCTCCAACCTCTTGGCCACTTGTCTAATTGACATGCCCAACTCGCTGACAGCCCAAAAGCAGAATCGACTCCTTATTCTCACTTTTCGAGGCTGCTTTCCCTCGACATTATTTCACGCGTTTCTATGCCATAGATTTCGGGGGACCGGCCTTTTCAGGCCGCTTCTTCTCCTCCTGGTCCTTTCATGGGTGTACACCCGGGAGGCTTTGATATATAAGGAAAGCCATGAAGATGGGTGAGCGGTTGCCTCTGTTTCGTCCACAAGGAGGCTGCCCGAGAATGGCTATTTTCAGTCCCGCCTATCGGCGGGACGTCAGACTAAAATTTTAACCCGCCTGAGGCGGATTAATCCTCGAAATACTCCAATGTATTCCTGTGGTTAAAATCTTCGTCTTCCCCCGCTCAAAGTGCGGGATCTTCGACTTGATCTTGCAAAAAATCTCTCATTCTCGGACAGCCTCCAAGGCAGAGGGAAAAGGAGCCGGAAAGGGGTCTTTCAAAATGGATGATGATCATAAGAGCAGGACCCGGAAGAAGCAAGAAGACAGGTCTTTACAGGCCCTTGGCGAAGAGTTGGTAGCCCTGTCGTCCCAGCAACTTGAACAGATCCCTATGCAGGAAAGACTCCATGAGGCCGTTATGACCGCCCGGAAGACAAAAACCCACGGGGCAAGACGCAGGCAGATGCAATACATCGGCAGGCTCATGCGGGATGTGGCCCCGGAGCCCATAGAAAATGCCCTCAAGAACATCAGGATTGGCGACTCCCGGAAGGCCCTGGGCTTCAAGAAGGTTGAAAAGTGGCGGGACGAGATACAGGAGGGAAACCCCCGGATTCTCGAGGAGATCCTCCGGGCCTGCCCCCATGCCGAAAGACAGCGTCTGACCCAACTGGCAAGAAATGCACGCAATCGGAGGAATGGGGAGAGAGGCGCAAAGTCCTCGAAAATACTCTTTCGTTATCTCAAGGAGATCTCATGCCTTTGAGGATAAACCCGGAAATGCAATCAATCCCCGGGGGGCGTGCCCTTGCTGCGGGCAGGGGGTTCCTTGACCGGTAACATACCAATAGCGGGATCGGCCGCCCATCGAAGACTCATTGTGTTCCTGGCCACCATTGTCTTCTTCTCGGTCCTCAATACCACCATGTTCAACGTGTCCCTTCCGGATATCGCAGAACAG
>JAFDAP010000260.1 GCA_019313765.1 Deltaproteobacteria bacterium
TTCGATCTTTGAATAGACAGGACCTGTGGCCAAGACCACGGTATCGGGCATCTCATCCTGGATCAGGTCATCCGTCACCTCGGCACCAAAATGGAACTCAACGCCTGCTTTTTCACACATGGTCTTCTGATAGTTGATACAGGTCATAAGCTCTTCATCGCCATAGGGCGCCCTGGATGCCTCAAGCAGGGTGCCGCCGAGCTCTTCCCTCTTGTCATACACATTCACCTCGTGACCCCTCTGGGCAGCCACATAAGCACACTCCAGGCCTGCCGGACCGGCCCCAACGATCATGATTTCCTTCTGGTCATCTTCTTCCACGGGTTTGGGTGTAAAGTTTTCGTCATGCTCATGGGCACACCGTGGGTTTATGTAGCAGGTCATGGGAGCGTCGCGGAACAGCCTGGCAAGGCAAAGGTTACATGCCACGCAGTGCCTGACATCTTCTTCTCTTCCCTCCAAGACTTTTTTGGGCATAAGGGGATCGGCAATCATGGACCGGCATATTTCCCAGAAATCGAGTTCTCCGTCTCCTATAGCCTTGTCAGGCTTATCCGGAGTAAACAACCTGTAGGCCATCTGGATGGGTATTTTTACATTTTCCTCTGCCCTTTTGGCTAAATGCAGCCAGTTCCCCTGGGGGATGTCCCTGCTGATTACAGGAAATATGGATTCCTGCCATCCAAGGGTGCAACTGATATAGTCAGCGCCGGCTTCTTCTGCGATCTTGTAGGATTCCATGGATTCCTCGGGTGTATTTCCCTTGACATCATCTAAGAGCTCTTCGGAACAGAGACGGATTCCAACCGGGATATCCGGGCCGCATACCTCTTTGACACCCTGGATGATCTCCACCATGGATTGGCATCTGCCCCTGATATCCCCGCCGTACTCATCGGTCCGGCGGTTTGTGTAACTGGACAGAAAATTGGAGATAAGGTATCCCACGATGCCGGAAATCTCTATGACGTCAAAGCCTGCCTCAACGCCCCTTCTCGCTGCATCCACATGCTGCCGGATCATCTCTTTGACTTCTGCGTTGGTCATTTCATACATGGGCTTAAATATCCGCAGGCGCTGGGGCACAGTGGATGGCCCGTGACCGGAATCCACTTCAACCGCGCCGACCCTGCCGCAGTCCATTAACTGAAACCCGGCAATGGCCTTTTCCCCATGAATGGCATCCGCTATGCGCTTAAGGCCTTCCACGTACTTGTCATCCCAGCATGCGGCCTGGCCCACATATCCCTGGCCTTTCCGGGCTTCATCCATGTACACGCCCTGCATGAAGCAGAGGCCCCCCACGACGCCTTCGGCCCTTGATCGCATGTAGGCCACATCCGCATCCGTAATAAAGCCGTTATGGTCATTCAAATTGTCCTCGGTGGCTGCATACTTAACCCTGTTCGGGACCATAAGATTGCCCAACTGAATGGGCTTGAACAGGTTAGGGTATGCCTTTGCCCCTGGATAAGATGAATAATCCCATTCAAACAATACCTTAGCCATTTATCAACCCTCCTTGTGAACTTAGGGGCTTCGCCCCAATTGGAATATCGGAACATTGGAATACAGGAATGGTGGGTTAAGGGGAAGGAATATGACCCATTATTCCATAATTCCAGCATTCCGTGTGGAAAATGAAAATCAACTGCTATTAAAAGAGATATAATTTCCCGCATTCTACAGAGTTATTGAGATGAGTGTAACCTTTTTTCGTGCATTCTTTCTCATAGCGTAGCGCAGGGCTTTAGCCCTGCATCAAACTCAAATTCCATTTGAATTATTTCGACCTGTAGGCATCTACCATCAGGTCAAATGTATCTTCCAAATTGTCGAACAGGGAATAGGACATATCTTTTAAGAGCCATCTGGTCACGATATGCTCCATTGTTCCGATAAAAATGGTCCTGGCAAAATAGGGGTTGAGGTCCGGTTTCATCTCGCCCGAGGTCCGGCCCTCCTCAAATATATCAATCAAATATGAATAAAGGATTTTGACATTGGAATATACTTCGGTGTCCATGAAATTGGCATTGGTCTTAAGGAAGAGGTAAACGATTTTGGCATCCAGCGGGGCCTCTTCAATGCGGCGTAAATACCACCACAGGAATTTTCTCAGCTTGTTAAAAGAACCTTTGATACCAAATAACTGCTCTTTCAAATCCTTTATCAACTCGGATACCCAGAGATCCGGGATAGTAAGCAGCAGGTCTTCTTTGCCTTGAAAATACTCATAAAGGGCTGCCTCGGACAATCCCGCCTGCTTTGAGATCTCCATGACAGTCGTCTTCTGGTAACCCTGCTCGGCAAACAGTTTTTTTGCCGATTCGATAATGCGGTTTTTTGTGTTTCCCTTGGAATTTTTGTTTGGCATTCCCAATTAGCCTAAAATCATTAGGTTTTTAGCTCTCTGATATTACAGCAAATTATCAAAAATTAATCGTATGGTTATAAATTGCCTAATAGCATTAGGAATGTGGGCTGTCAAGAAAAAAATGTAGGTGTTTACAGGGCAGGGCAGAACAGTAGGAGCGGATTTATCCGCGATTCGTTGATGGCGTCTTAGAACCTGCCAAGCACATTTCGGCCAATGATCATCTTTTCTATTTCTTTTGCGCCTTCATAGATTTCCAGGACCTTGGCTGCGCGGTAGAAGCGCTCCACATCCTGGTCATTAAAGTAACCGTATCCCCCATGCAGTTGAAGGGCTTCGTCAACAACCTCCACTGCCGTGCGACCGGAAAACAACTTGGCCATGGCCGTAGTATTTGAGTTTCCTCTGCCGTGGTCCAGCAGGGAACATGCCTTGTGTGTAAGGGTTCGGGCGAGTTCCACCTTGGTGGCCATCTCGGCGATCTTGAACTGGGTGGCCTGGAAAGAGGCGATCTTTTGTCCGAACTGCTCACGGGTCCTGACATGCTGTATTGCAAGGTCAAGCGCCCCCTGTGCAAGCCCAACGCCGTGGGCAGCAACGTAGGCGCGGGACCGGTCAAAAAACTGCATCAACTGGTAAAACCCTTTTCTCCTCTCGCCAACTAAATTTTCTTTCGGAACCTTCAGGTCTGTAAAGAATATGTTGGCCGTATCAGAGGCCCTTATGCCCATTTTCCCGTGCATTTTATCCGCATCGTACCCCGGTCTGTCCGTCTCCACAACCAGGATTGAGTGCCTGTCGGACCTGGATTTTTCTTCCGGGTCCGTGAGGCAGAATACGAGCATAAAATCGGATACAGACCCGTTTCCGATCATCACCTTGTTGCCGTTTATGACATATTCACCACCCTTTTCCACGGCACTGGTGGAAGCCGAAGCCGTGTCGCTCCCTGCATCCGGCTCTGTTATTGCAAATCCCATTATTGCCTTTCCCCGGGCCAGGGGAGGCAGGTATTTCTTTTTTTGATTTTCGGAGCCAAACAGCAGGAATACCTCGGAACCAAAGGTGACGGAGCATAACTGCTGGCCCAGGCCCGGATCCACCTTCCAGAATTCTTCCATTATAAGGGCATGCTCTAAGAAGCCCAATCCGGCTCCACCGTAGGCCTCATCTATGAAAACTCCAATAAACCCGAGTTCCCCGCCTTTTTTTATCAAGGATTCGGGATATTCTTCGTTCAAATCGCAGTCCCTTGCGATGTCTCTGAATTCGCCTTCTGCAAATTCCTTAGCCGCCTTGCTGATGTCCTGTTGTTCTTTTGAAAGTTCAAAGTCCATTCTGTTTTCTTTATTTATTGGATTTATAAAACCTGGTCCTCAGGGACCGTCGAAGATCCCGCTACGCGGGGGTCAGAAACAGATGGCTCTGCCTTTGAGATTTGTGCCTAAAAATACAAAATCCAAGCACCAAATTACAAATAAATCTCAAATTCCAATATCCAATGACCAAAACCTCACACGACAAGACATTGTTTGGATTTTAGAATTTTGGTTATTGGG
>JAFDAP010000261.1 GCA_019313765.1 Deltaproteobacteria bacterium
GTTTTGGGCCTCCGGCTCGTAGATGCACGATCCTACGCCTCGGAGAGGAATTGACGGAATGGGTTACCTGTCGAGAGCCTCAAGGTCGTGCGATTGGGAAAATCAAGTTGACAAAGCATAAGAGAAATGAGAAATTCGGATCTAATCCCTTCGGTAGAAGACGAATTTACATCATTCCATTATTCCACCATTCCATTATTCCATGTGTGAGGCAAGATTACCAAGCCTCCGTAAATATCTATAATTTCAATAAGTTGTACAATTTCCGAGACGTTTAATTATTCTTCATGTTCTTCAATCTTCAATAGTCAATAGTCAATAGTCAATAGTCAATATAAAAGGGTGCATCCAATGAATGATGAACAAATAAGAGTCGGCGTATTTGTCTGCGACTGCGGTTCAAACATCGCCGGTGTCGTAAACGTGCCTGAAGTTGTGGAGTACTCCAAAGGTCTCAAAGACGTTGCCTTTGCAGATGAGGGCAGGTGGTCATGTTCTGTGGACGCCCTTGCCGAAATGCAAGAGTCAATCAAGGAACACAACCTCAACCGGGTGGTTATTGCATCTTGTACCCCGAGGACCCATGAACCCCTCTTTAAACAAAACGTAAAAGAGGCAGGATTAAACCCCTACCTGCTTGAATTCGTGAGTATCAGAGAACAGGTCTCCTGGGTACACATGAAGGAACCTGAAAAGGCCACGCAAAAGGCAAAGGACCTCGTCAAGATGGGTGTTGCCAAGGCCATCCTTCTTGAAGAAGGTGAAGAGATCAGGCTACCGGTCAAAACAGATTGCATGATTATCGGCGGTGGCATGGCAGGTATGACGGCTGCCCTGAATGTGGCTGACCAGGGGTTTAACGCGATCATCGTCGAAAAGGAACCACAATTAGGCGGGCTTTTAAACAGGATATCAACCATTTCTCATGACCATGACGAGATATTGGCATCAGAAATCGTCAATGCCAGGAAAGACGTGTTGGAATCTCATCCTAATGCTAAAATCTATACAGGCGCTGAAATTGAAGAGGTTGGAGGCTATATCGGGAACTACAAAGTGACCCTGAACGTCAACGGGGGAAGTGAGAATCTGGATATCTCGACCATTATCGTGGCCACGGGAATGCAGGAGATCCTCCCGGAAGACGGCCGGTTTCAATACGGGACCGATCCCCGCGTGATTACCCAGCTCCAGCTTGAGGAAAAGTTAAAAAGCAAGGACGTCTCTGACATAAAAGACGTGGTTATTATCAACTGCGTCAATTCAAAGAACGAGACCCGGGGCTGTTGTGCTATTGGCTGCCCTGTCTCGGTAAAGAATGCGCTGGCCCTCAAAAAGCTCAACAAAGACATCAACGTGCATATCCTCTACAGGGACCTGAGCATGGTGAAAGATGAGCAGGCACACCTGCAGGCCGCAAAGGCGGCCGGCGTTAAATTCATCAGATTTCCGGACAATCGTTATCCCGAAGTTACAAATGAGGATGGCAACCTGGTTGTGACCGTTTTTGATATCCTTCTCGGCAGGGAATTCAAAATGCCGTCCGACCGGATTGTACTCACCGTGGGTTTTAAGGGGAATGATACCGTAGAGGCAATTAAAGGGCACCTCAAGGTTTCCAGCAACCAGGACGGTTTTTTCCAGGAGGCCCACATAAAACTCGGACCTCTGGATTTTGCATCTGACGGCCTCTCCCTTTGCGGCTGTGCCAAGAATCCGAAAGCCCTGAAGGAAACATGTGAAGAGGGCATGGGCGCGGCCATGAGGGCCTCTATTCCCATGAAGAACGGGTATATTGAGGCAGAAGGAATCGTGGCCGAGATTGACCTGACCAATTGCAACAACTGTAGCATCTGTTGGAAGAGATGTCCTTACGGCGCCATACAGATAAATGAGGAGAAAGAGCCCTCGGTGATCAAGGCCCTGTGTAAGGGATGCGGTCTCTGTGCGGCAGACTGTCCAAAGGATTGTATTACCATTGTCCATTACACGGACGAACAGCTCCTGGCCCAGGTTGAAGCGGCGTTGGAAGAGAATCCGGACAAGAAAATTCTCGGTTTTGTCTGCCACTGGTGTGCATTGGGCGGTGTGGACATGGCAGGCGTGAGCAGGCTCCAGTACCCGACCAACGCACGGCTCATAAGGGTAATGTGCTCTGCACGCGTGCCCATTTCGCTGATCGAACGTGCATATGAATTGGGCGCGGCCGGGGTACTGGTGGCAGGCTGCGAGTTCCCCACCTGCCATTATATTACCGGCAACTACGCGTGTGAAACAAGAATCAAGCGCGCTAAGAAAAAACTCACAAAAAAAGGATATAATGCGGACAATCTCTGGCTCACCTGGTGCTCTGCCGCGGACGGGCCAAAGTTCGCGAACGTCATGAGGGATATGGTGAAAGAACTCGGGCTTGAGTGAGGGACAGGATTATATGACACTTAAGAAAATGATTTGAGTAACCTTTTTTCGTAGCGCAGGGCTTTAGCTCTGCCATTTTAATGCAGGCCTAAAGCCCTGCGCTACGCTATGAGAGAGAATGCACCCAAAAAGGTTACACTCAAATTTGAGCGGCGTAGCCGCGTAACATAAAATCGCTAAGCGATTTTATTAGGGTTAAATACATATGGAAATGAATACCGCATTAACAGAAAAATTCAGTGACGTGAGCATGTTCAGTGCCTGTGAACAGTGCGGATGCTGTAGTTCCGCATGTCCCATCACCGGGGAAAGAGACTTCAATATCAGGCGAATCATCAGGCACATAGAACTCGACTTGGTCGAAGAGATCGCGGCCACCCCTTTCCCATGGTACTGCACCACATGCGGCAGGTGTGAGACCGTATGCCCCAATGGAATAGCCGTCCTTGATATCATAAGGCCGCTCCGCTCCATGACCCCACAGGAGTTTGTACCGGAAGGCCCGCCGCCATGCGCTCAAGCCTGCCCGGCAGGCATAGACATACCGGGATACCTCAGACTCATAGCCGGGGGAAAGCCCGATGAGGCATGTGCATTGATCCTCGAGAAGGTCCCTTTTCCGGGTATCTTAGGCAGGGTATGTATGCATCCCTGCGAAGATGCATGCACGCGCAAGGAGGTCCTTAATCGACCCATCTCAATATGCGGGCTCAAGCGTTATGCTGCTGACAGGGCAGGCGATGTATTTGAAAGGGCCGCAAAAGTAAAGGACAGTACCGGCCATAAGGTGGCTGTGATCGGGGCCGGTCCTGCCGGTTTGACTACGGCCTTTTACCTTAGAAAGAAAGGGCACGATGTGACGGTTTTTGAGGGGAGATCCAGGCCGGGAGGCATGATGAGGTATGGCATCCCTTATTACAGGTTGCCCGAGGATGTCCTGGATAAAGAAATCAATCAGGTCTTGAGTATCGGCATACGGCTTGAAACAGGTAAGATACTGGGCAAGGATTTCGACCTGGAAAAATTAAAGCAAGATAGTTTTGAGGCCGTTTTTCTCGGCACGGGGCTCCAGTTGAGCAGGAAAATAGAGCTTGAAGGAGACCGGTTGGATGATGTCCTGTGGGGGGTTGATTTCCTTTCCCATGTGAGTGAAGGAAAAGATATCGCCATCAAGGACCGTGTACTGGTAGTGGGCGGCGGCAACGTGGCCGTTGATGTTGCCCTTACGACTCTGAGGCTCGGGGCCGGTGAAGTTACCATGGCCTGTCTTGAAACCAGGGAAGAGATGCCTGCCAACTCCTGGGAGATTGAAATGGCCCTTGAAGAAGGCGTAAAACTGATGACCTCATGGGGTCCTAAGAAAATAATCGGTGATAACGGAAAGGTCGCGGGCGCCGAGCTTATCCGGTGTTCATCTGTCTTTGACGATGCGGGAAATTTCTGCCCGGCCTTCAATGACATCACAGAAAAAGTGGAAGTTGATCAGGTTATCTTGGCAATAGGCCAG
>JAFDAP010000262.1 GCA_019313765.1 Deltaproteobacteria bacterium
GATTTCTCCCGGAGCCTGCCCTGAGCGTAAATACTAAGATTCCTCGCTTCGCCCTCCGGGGCGTAGGCCCTACGGGCCGGAGGCTCGGAATGACAGAAGCGAAGGGGTCGAAATGACATGAAGACGCATTCTCGGACAGCCTCCAAGTAAAATATTGCGCCATTTTCGCAAAGCCCATTATTCCAGTATTCCAGTATTCCAACATTCCAACATTCCATTTGCGGAGCGAAGCGGAGCTAAGTTCTTTTACAAACCCCAAAGGAGCACTTTTTATGAAAAAGCTGACCCACAAAGGGATAGAGGACCTGATTCCTTATCCCCCGGGAAAACCCATAGAGGAACTTGAAAGGGAACTGGGTATAAGCGGCTCAATCAAACTGGCCTCCAATGAAAACCCGCTCGGCCCCTCTCCCGTAGCGGTTAAGGCGGTCATGGATAAGGCCCTGACACTTAACCGCTATCCGGATGGGAGCGGATATTATCTCAAGAACATGTTGAGTGAAAAATTCGGCGTTCCTTTTGAGCAGATCGTCCTGGGAAACGGCTCAAACGAACTGATCGAGTTGATCGTCAGGACCTTTTTATCCCCGGCCGAACATGTGGTCCAGGCATTCCCCACATTCCTGGTCTATGAAAAAATCGTAAAAGGGGCGGGCGGCCGGATAACCTCGGTACCCCTTTCGAATTTCAGGATCGACCTGAACAGGATGGCTGAGGCTATCACACCTGAAACCAAGGTCGTATTTATCTGCAATCCGAACAACCCCACCGGTTCAGTCCTTTCAATGGATGACATGCGCAATTTCATGGAGCGGATCCCGGATGATATCATCGTTGCATTAGATGAGGCATACATAGAATTTGTGTCGGATGAAAATGCCGCAAACGGCCTTGACCTGCTTTCGGACTACCCTTTACTTTTCGTCTTAAGGACATTTTCAAAGGTATACGGCCTTGCAGGACTCAGGATCGGCTACGGGTTTGCGTCTGAAAAACTCGTTGATTATATTAACCGGATCAGGCAGCCCTTTAATGCCGGCACATTAGCGCAGGCCGCGGCCACGGCCGCGCTTGAAGATGTCGAATTTGTGTCCCGGACCCTGAAATTGGTGAGCGACGGTCTCAGTTATTTATACAATGAACTTGATGACATGGGCATTGAGTATATCCCCTCGCAGACCAACTTTTTCCTGATCAATGTCCCTGACGGCGGCAAAAAAATCTTTGAGCGGATGCTGAAGCAAGGGGTTATTGTCCGTGCAATGGACGCCTACGGGCTTCCGGACTATATCCGCATCAATGCGGGACTGCCTGAAGAAAATGAGCGGTTCATCAAGACTCTTAAGAAGGTCCTGGCATGATAAATACAACCTGCGAACTGCCGGGCTACAATCCTCCTTCGGACGAGATAATAGAAATCCTGCGGAAATGCAGGACAATAGCCGTCGTGGGCCTTTCACCAAAGGAGTCCAGGGACAGCAACAGGGTGGCAAAATACCTCATGGACCAGGGCTATGAAATGGTTCCGGTCAATCCCGGACAGAGGGAAATTTTAGGTAAGCCCTGTTTCAGGACCCTCAGGGATATCCCGTTCCCGATAGACATGGCCGATCTGTTCCTTAACCCCACCAGGGTCCCCCCTGTGGTGGACCAGGCCATTGAAACAGGTGTGCACGCCATCTGGATGCAGGAGGGAGTGGTACATAACGAATCCGCACAAAAAGCCGGAAAGGCGGGCATTCTGGTGGTCATGAACAAATGTATCATGAAAGAGCACATGAAAATGAAGAATTGCTGATTTGCTATCCCTATAGCTACTCAGGTTCAAGGTTCAGAGTTCAAGGTTCAAGGTTGATGGTCTCGCAAAAAGTCCCAAAGTTCGTCAAGGTTAAACTGATAAAAGAAGATTTCGATTCCGAGACGAATCCCGAGTTTATCCGGTTCTTTCGATACCCCAACCGGTTTAGCCCGTAAGTTCATCGCGAATTTTTTATGGCACCCTGGAAATATGAAGAAAATCCCGATAAAATCGAATTTAACCGTGAACCGTGAACCCTGAACCAGATAACCAGTTACCTATCCCTCCATGTATTCCTTTTGCGCCATGTCCGCCATTTTGAACTTCTGAACCTTGCCGCTCCTGGTCATGGGAAATTCCGTGACTATCTTGAAGTACTGGGGCATTTTTTTTATATCAATATGGTCCTTCACATAAGCGGCAACGGCAATCAAAGAGGGATTAGAACCTTCCTTTACCTTTATCCAGGCCGCAACCTCCTGCCCTTTTTCAGGGTGTGGAAAACCGAAAACCTGGGCCTCTGATACCTCATTAAGCCCGTATATTATCTCCTCCACTTCAACCGGGTGGATTTCAACGCCATCCCTTAAAATCACGTCCTTCACACGACCCGTAATCCGCACATATCCGTTTTCGTCCATTTCCCCGAGGTCTCCTGTGTGAAACCACCCGTCCCGGTCAATGGCCGCGACAGTTGCAGCAGGCATTTTGTAGTATTCTTTCATCAAAAACCCTCTTGTACAGAGTTCCCCCTGGGTGTTGGGAGGCAGGTCTTCTCCGCTGCCCGGATCCACTATCTTGACTTCATTGCAGGCCAAAGAGGTCCCAATGGTTGATATGCGCAGTTCTATGGGATCGCCCGGGTTGGTCATGGTAATCCAGGAAGACGTCTCCGTAATGCCGTAGGCAACCGCAATATCCGACAAACCGATATCCTCAACAAGCTTTCTCATCAATTCTATCGGGCATGGCGCGCCGCCGATGGTTCCTTTTAGAACCGATTTCCACTTTTTTTTCTGAAACTCCGGATGGTCCACAAGGGCGAGAAGCATGCTGGGAGAACCGTAAATGGCCGTACATTTTTCCTTATATATGGCCGCAAGGATTGCTGATGGATCAAATGTCTGGCATGGCATGATAACGGCAGCGCCCCTCAGAAGCCCTGCCAATGCGATACATGTGTTTCCGAACATGTGGAACAGGGGAAAAAAGAGACAGAGCCTGTCTTCATGGGTCACACCCTGGCGCTCCGTGGAAAACATGGATTTGTTGATCAGGCCGAGGTGGTCCAGAACCACACCCTTTGGATTGCCCGTGGTGCCCGATGTGTACATGATGGCTACCGGATCTTCCGGGCTGATTGTATCTTCTATCTCTTGCAAGGCGCTTGTCCCAGCCTCATCTCCCATGGCCGTCAATTCAGTCCAGGGTATCATTTCGGGATATGATTTATCGGCAATCACGAAAATATTTTCAAGGGAAGGTATCCTGTCCCTTTCGTAAAGGATCATGTCCACATATTCTTCAACTTCCAGCCCCCTTGCCATAATTATGGCGCTGCATTCCGACTGCTCTAAGATAAAATGAAGATCGTCCCTGACGGCCCCAGGGTCAATGGGGATTGTGACCGCCCCTGTCTTGCAAAGAGCCAGGAATGATATTATCCACTCAGGAACATTAGGGGCCCAGAGTGCTACCTTAGCCCCCTTAAGTATCCCCGCTTTTATAAACCCCTTTGCAACCCGGTCGACTTCCCAGGACAGAAGCCCGTAGTTGTAACGTACTCCCGTTTCCGTATGAATGAGTGCGTCGCGATTGAGGTATTTTTCCGCTATTTCTCCTAACATCTGCCCGATGGTTTTTTCGACAATCTCCATAATATATACCTCCTGTCGTGCCGTCCTGTTCAAAACGAATAGCGCCCATTACCATGTACCAGGAGGCTGTCCGAGAATGGCTTCGTAGCGAGATCGAGCGAAAGTTTTGAGGGCAAGGCGACAAGGCCAAAACGGCCGTAGGCGTAGCAGTAGCCTACGTTGAGGACGTTTTGGGATTGACAACACAGCAATCAGAATTTGCAGCCGATCGCAGTAGAAGTTTATTCTCGGACAGCCTCCTATA